>NC_018584.1:609375-914062 GCF_000307025.1 Listeria monocytogenes ATCC 19117 | reverse complement strand
CCTTTTATTTCAAAGTAAATTGCATTCCTTCTTGGAATTTCTTCGAGAAGAATAAAAACAAGATAATAAGTGGAAGTGTTAGTAACACAGATGCCGCATACATTGGCCCAGGATAGGTTGCATATGGTCCAAACATTTGCGAGATTAGCACATTCAATGTGACTGTTCCATCACTCTTCGTTACAAGCATATCCCAAAGTAAATTCGTCCATCTGTCTGTGAAAAGGAATAAGAAAATAACGGTCGTAATTGATTTAGACATTGGCAGCACAACCCGAAACAAAATCTTCAAATCACTCGCCCCGTCCAGTTTGGCAGCTTCAATTAATGTATCTGGAATCGCTTTGAAAAAGTTGGTATACATAAATACAGCCCATAAGCTAAGCATAGTCGGGATAATCATTCCCGCATAGGTATCCAATAAACCAAAGTCCGTAATCATTAAAAACTGCGGAATCAGCAAGATGATTGCCGGAAAAAACATTTGAAATAAAATCGCATTATTAACAATTTTCTTGCCCTTAAAATCCACTTTTGCTAGTGCGTAGCCTACCATTAGGCCGAAAAGCAACATCAAGCCTGTCGCAATGGTGGAAACAATAATTGTATTAATAAACGCATGAATCCACGGCGCCGGTGCCGCAACAACTGAATTACCAAATAACCAATCCCACGAACGAGTAGTGAATTCTGTAGGAATCAACTTTTTATCTACCTGATCCCAAGCAGCAAATGAGTTTAATACTAAATAAATAAAAGGATAAATCATGACTAGCATAAGTAATGTTGTCAGTATATAGCGAACAATTTTACCCGCTTTACTATTATGTCCAACCATTTCTTTGACCCCATTTCTCAAGCATTTTCTTAATAACACCAATCGATGCAAATGTTACAGTAGCAGCCATTAGAGAAATCGCTGAAGCATAACCAGAATTCAAGTTAACGAATGCTTGGTTAAAAATTTCCATTTGCCATGTATTTGTTGCAAAGTTCGGTCCACCACCAGTCAATTGGTAAACTTCGGTGAAAATCCCAAAACTAACGCCTACCGCTAAAACAATTACGGTAAATAAAGCTGGATATAGCATCGGAACAGTGACTTTCCAAAATGTTCTAAATCTACCAGAACCATCCATTGCTGCAGCTTCATAAATTTCATGATTAATGCTAGCAAGTCCAGAAATTAAAATGAGCGCATAGTAACCAGACATTTTCCAAGCTATCATCAGTGAAATAATAACGAGCGCCGACATTGGTGTCCCGAGCCAATCGATATCCCAACCAAAATGCCCGCGTAAAAACACATTCAGCGCACTATTGTATGAAAGTAACCCTTGCACAATAAGCGAAGTTACAACGCCTGAAGACAAATACGGTAGGAAAAACGCAACCAGATAAAGTCCTTTAAATTTCGGCAAGCCGTTCACTAATACCGCGACAATCATCGAAATAATTAACGCCATAGGAACAAAAACAATCAAAAATTTATAAGTAACAAAAAAGGCTGCTTGAACTGCTGGACTAGTAAACGCTTTAATAAAATTATCAAAGCCAACAAAATTAATTTCCGGACTCATCATGTTCCAATCAGTTACAGATAACCAAATCGACCAAACAAGCGGTACTAAGAAAAATATCGCAGTGAATATGAGATACGGGCTGGTAAATGACCAGCCCAATTTGTTATTTCGCCGCTTCATTCTTGAAGCACCCCGTCCTCCGCTTTCTTCATATCTGACCAAGCTTTAGCAGGTTTTTTCTCCCCGCGTACAATCGGATTCCACGCTTCTTCACCAATGATTTGTTGAATATCATTATATTTTGCGTCATCCATCGCAGGGATACTATATGGTACATTAGCTGCATAAACTTCGAGTTCTGGATTTTCTTTAAAGAATGCTGTGAAAGTTTCGTTTTCTGTTGCATCATCACGCGCAGGAATTAAGTTAGTTGTTTCTAAGAATTTCAAGTCATTTTTGTCATCGTTATAAACAAATTTCAAGAAATCCATTGCTGCTTCTTTTTCTTTATCTGTCGCTTGTGCATACATTACAACGCCTTTCGAATCAGCGTATGTAGCAACATTTTCTTCATTCGCCATGTTATCTGGTACTAGTGGCGCTGTGATTGCATAGTTTTCGTTATATTTAAGTTCCGGGAATTTTTCATCCCAGTTAGGGAAAGTCCACGGGCCATTATCTGCCATGATGCTTGTTCCAGTTTCAAATGGATCTGTTGCTTTACTTGCAAGAAGTAATTTGTTTTTTTGCAATTCGGACATAAATGTTAATAACTCTGTTCCAGCTTTATCGTCTGCTACTAATTTGCCATCTTCTACAAATGCATTTCCTTTAGAAGCTGCATCATAAAGTGGGAAGAAATCAAACCAGCGCATCCAAGCAGTTGGATCAGATAAATCACCTTTTGCCCAAAGAACTTTGTCTGGATATTTCGCTTTTAATTTTTTACCAACTTCAAGCGCTTCACTATATGTTTTTGGCGGTGCATCATAGCCAAGTTCTTTCAGTGTATCTAAACGCCAAGCAAAAAGAATTGGATTGGAGTAAACTGGTAGCACATATTGGTTTCCGTCAGAGAATTTCCAAGAATCCATTGTTTCGCTCATGTTTCGTTCTTTGACAACATCATCAAGTCCTTTTACATCGTTCAAAGGGACAATCGCTTTACTGTCAGCTAATTGTGCAGCGAAACTACGATTGATATTTTCAGACATGGTTGGTGCCGTTTTAGAGGCAATAGCTGATTGGATAGTTGCTTCCGAAGATGGGCTTTCTTTCATTTGGGAAACTTCAATCGTTACATCTGGATTTTCTTTTTCATAAGCTTTTGCCATTTCATCCCAATATTTTACTTGCGTTGGATTTGGAGCTGCCCAAAACGTTACTTTTGTTTTACCATTATCGTCACTTTTGCTGTTTCCACCACCACAAGCAGTAAGTAATGACCCAGCAACCACAACACTAAGAGCTGCAATAGCAATTTTTCTAATCTTCATATCAATAATCCTCCTAATTCCACTTTTTGTAATTGTAAGCGCTTGATTACGATTACATTATCACATTACATTTTTGTAATGTCAATAATTACTTTTATAAAACCTAATAAAATTGAGGTTAATTTACCCATAAAACAAAAATGAATAGAATTACTTTCTACATTACTTTTTAATTATAAAATTTTTGCTATTTTGTGAATTTACTTCTATAATAGAATAAATAGAGGAAAACGGAGGGGAACCATGAAGAAAGTTACGATGCAGGATATTGCTGACAGGCTAAATATAACCAAGAATTCAGTCTCGCAAGCTTTAGGCAATAAAAATGGGGTTAGCGAACAAACTAAACTAGCCGTTTTTAAGATGGCAGATGAGCTAGGCTATAAATATAAAAGAGAAATCGCGCGTGAGGTTGTGAAAGAAAAATTTGCGCTTTTAGCAACTTCTTTCGCCCTTTCGCAGCGCAGTTTTTTTGGCGAAATTATCGATAATATGAAACAAAGCATTATCGCTCACCAAGCCGAACTTATTATTTTTCCAGTTACGGATGAGGAAGCGTCTACTAATCAATTACCAGAGCAGCTCACAAGCGAGAACTGGACTGGGATTTTCTTACTTTCGCATATAAACACGGATTATAGTAAAAAAGTTATCGATCTCGGCATGCCCGTTGTGCTTATAGATCATCATGATCCGCATCTAAAAGCCGACGCGGTTATCAGTCAAAATAAAGATGGCGCTTTTATGGCTGTAGAATTTTTAATTCAAAATAAGCATCAGAAAATCGGTTTTCTCGGTGATGTTACTTTCTCTCCAAGTTATGAAGAGCGGCTAGAAGGATACAAAAAAGCTTTGCACTACTATCACATTCCTTTTAACGAAAAATACGCCATCACTCGTATCAAAGAAGAACAAACGACATTATATAGAACTTTAGATGAACTGGACGAACTCCCTACTGCTTGGTTTTGTGTCAACTCAGGACTTGGGTTTATTCTCAATACTTACTTGCAATCAAAAGGCTATAATATCCCTAATGACTTATCGATTATTTGCTTTGATAATACCGAGTTTACTGTACTAAGCAATCCACAGCTAACTACAATGTGTACCAACCTAAGCTATATGGGTGAGAAGGCTGTCGAACTCATGTATAATCGCATAAGAAAACCAGATGAAGGGTTTGTTCATCTGGCGCTTGCTACTAATTTAATAGCCCGAGATTCTGTTGGTGAAAACAAAAAAGCCGATTCAGCGAGTGAAAGCTGAATCGGTTTTCTTTATTGAGCATTTAAAACAGCGACATCTTTTTGCAAAAATGTTAAAACAGCTGCAAATAATTTGTCCGCTTGTTCGTCCTGACAAATCACGTGTTTCGAACCTTCTAATATAAATAATTCTTTTGGACCAGGAATACTTTCCATTAAGAAATTAACACTTTTTTCAGCAGGAACTACTTGGTCGGCACTGCCTTGTGCAATAAAAGTTGGAATTTCAATATGCTCAAAAACCGGCTTTGCTAAAGCTACCATTTTTTTGAATTGTAGCGTGGAAGTCCAAGGCGTTTCCGTTACTTTCTTTTGATAACGTTTGAACATCGGGCTGTTTTTGAGCGTTACTTCTTTTGCTTCCGTTAATACTTGCTTGGAATTTTCGACAAGTTGCGGCCATTCCATTGCATTTACGGCTGTGCTCAGAAGTACTAGTTTTTTTACTTCCGGATAATGTCTCGCGAGCCATCCAGCGAGCAGTCCACCCATGGAAAAACCAATAATATATACTTCATCGTCTTCTTTTAGCATTTGGCTTAAAATACTATCTACAAAAACAATCCAATCTTTATACGTCACATTTTTTAAGTGGCGCAGGTGATCATGGCCAGGTAATGTGGGTGCTAAAACATCCCAATCTGTATGCTCTCGCAAATAGTCAGCGAGTGGCTTCACCTCGGACGGCGAACCAGTAAAACCATGAATACACAAACAAGCAACCATTATGCCTTTCCTCCTGTCCAAATTATTACCAATTAAGCGGTAATATGTTCTGTCCAATTTTAGTCGTTACTTAATAATAAGATTTTCTACCACATCTTTCAAGCCCATTCCGTAAGAACCTTTGACCAGTATCCATTCATTTCCATTCATTTCTGAAAGAAGCGCCGTCTCAAGCGATTCTTTCGTGTTAAAATGATGAACTTTTCCCTGACCAATTTTGGCTTCCGCTATGTCACCAAAAGCTTTCATCGCCTCACCATACAAGAAAATCTTCTCAATCATACCCTTTTCTAATACTTCGGCTGATTCTTGATGTAACTTTGTCGACAAATCTCCAAGTTCCAACATATCAGCAAGGACCAAATATTTAGGTTTGCCGCTCGAATCCATATGCATAAATGTTTTTAAAACCGTTTTTAATGCTGTTGGACTAGAGTTATAAGCGTCATTCAAAATACGCGCGCCACTTTTCGTTGTAATCCATTCTAAACGACTTTTAGAACGTTCCATATTTTTCAGCGCAGATTGAATTTTTTCACCTTCAATTCCAATTTCTCTTGCCGCAAGCATCGCCGCCATTGTATTGAAAACATTATGTTCACCAATAATAGGGACAAAAATTTCTAGCTCCGGCTCCCAATTAGTTATAAAAGAAGTGCCTTCCGCTTCCGCACGAATTTCTAACGGATAAATTTCCGCAGCTTCCGACTTACCAAAAGTGAGCTGTCTGAAATCGCCATTAATATTTCCTAGCAGCAAAGTTTCTTCGTGCGGATAAATTAAAATCCCGCTTGGATTAAGCCCGGCAGTAATTTCCAGTTTTGCTTTGGCAATTTCTTCACGCGAACCAAGATATTCAATATGCGCCTCGCCGATATTCGTAATAATCGCGATATCGGGTTTGGCAATTTTGGAAAGCACTTCGATTTCATGACGATGATTCATGCCCATTTCAAGTACAGCAACTTCGGTATCTTCTGGCATCGTTAAAATGGTGTACGGTAAGCCGATATGATTATTAAAATTCCCGCCAGTATAATGAACTTTATACGTCGTTTCTACAATCGCAGCCATAATATCTTTTGTCGTCGTTTTACCATTGCTTCCGGTAATCGCAATAACTTTTGGCTTTACTTGTTGGATATATTTCGCCGCTAATTCTTGAAGTGCGAGCAAAGTATCTTCTACTAAAATAACCGGGAAATCCTTCGGTGGATTGGGTACATCTTTTTGCCAGAAAGTAGCCACTGCACCCATTTCTCGCGCTTGACTCACAAATTCATGTCCATCGCGTACATTCCCAACAAATGGAACAAATAAATCCCCTGACTTTATTTGCCTTGTATCAAAACAAACGCCAGTAATGACGACATCGCGAAATGCATCTACATGGATGGAACTATCTAACATTGCTACTACTTCGCCTACTGTTTTTTTCAAATTAAATCGCTCTCTTCCATAAAAAAGCAGCTTCCGCATATGAAAACTGCTTTCTTGTTTATTTTAGTCTTCTAATTTATATTTAAGTGCATTTTTGGCTGCGTGGCGTTCTTTCGCTAAATCGACTAATCGTTCAATTAACGCTCCGTAAGGTAAGCCCGTTTCCTGCCAAAGAAGAGGATACATGCTGTACGGTGTGAAACCAGGCATTGTATTCACTTCATTTAAGAATAACTGATTATCTTCCGTTAAGAAAAAGTCCGCTCGCACTAGTCCGCTTGCATCAAGCCCTAGGAATGCTTGAACCGCATATTCTTTCATTTGTTCCAAGATTTCCGGATCTACTTCAGTCGGAATAATTAACGCAGTATTATTATCCTGGTATTTTGCTTTGTAATCGTAAAACGTAGCAACTGCACCTTCTGGCAAAATTTCACCCGGAACAGAGCAAACTGGCGTATCATTTCCAAGTACGCCCATTTCGATTTCGCGCGCAACAACACCTTGTTCAACAACCACACGACGGTCATATAAAAATGCTTCTGTCATTGCGTCCGCTAATTCTTTTTTGTTCGTTGCCTTACTAATACCAACACTCGAACCAAGGTTTGCTGGTTTTACGAAAACTGGATAGGTAAGTACTTCTTCCATCTCCGCAACCATTTCCGCTTGATAGTTCTTCCAATCAATTAATCGAACAGCAACTGCTGGAACTTGCGGGATTCCAGCATCTGCAAAGATTTTCTTCATCACGATTTTGTCCATTGCAGCAGAAGATGCCAAGACCCCGTTACCAACATATGGAATGTTTAATACTTCGAACAATCCTTGAACAGTGCCATCTTCTCCGTTTGGACCATGTAAAAGCGGGAATACGACTGTCTCTTGTCCGTCTGCTTCTAAAACGGCCGGGCTAATCGCTTCCCCTTCTGATTTTTCTGATTCAGTTGTTGCAAGTTTTATTGTATCTGTAGCCGAAAAACGTAATTGTTCAACAAAATCTAACTTCCCAGAAAGAAGTGGTCCTTGAATCCACTCACCTTCATTCGTAATATATATTGGCGCAGCTTCGAATTTTTCTAAATCCAAAGCATTGATAACTGAAAATGCTGTTTGTAAGGAAACTTCGTGTTCAGCAGATTTCCCACCGTATAACAAAATTAATTTGGTTTTCATAATACCCCTCCGTCATTATTCGCTTTATCTATTTTACCATGTTTTGACAGGATGAAAAGGTATAACTAAAAAATAGGTTGAAAAAATCTTCTTTTTTAAATAAGAACCGTGCACGCTTATTCCAAAAAGGACTTTTTCAACCTAAAATATTAAACACCAGATGTTAATTTCAAACCGACCACGCCGGCAATAATCATCGTAATAAAGAGCAATTTGCCGACACTTTTACGTTCTTTAAAAACAATCATTCCAAGTGTCACACTACCAACGGCACCAATTCCGGTCCAAATCGCATAACCTGTACCGATTGGAATCGTCTTAAGCGCGAGGGATAGTAAAAAGAAACTTGCAGACATAAAAATAATCGTCAGTATCGCATATCCAACCTTTTTAAAGCCATCTGATAATTTTAGCATGACAACGAAGACCATTTCGCATAAACCTGCTACGAGTAAAAATATCCAATCCATCGTTATTTAGCCTCCTTTTCAGACTCATTGCCGTCCACTAATTTCAAACCAATAATCCCTGTTAATAATACGATAAGCGAAACGATCTTCCAAAAAGAAACACCTTCTGAAAGGAAAATCATCCCAATAATCGCTGTCCCAGCAGCCCCAATTCCAGTAAAAACCGCATACGCCGTCCCAATTGGAATGGACTTCATGGAAATCGAAAACAAACCAAAACTAACTATCAAAAATGCTATCGTCAAAAGGCTCCACCCTAACATCGTGAAACCATGCGATTCTTTTAGTCCAAAAGCCCAAACAATTTCTGATAATCCTGCCATAATTAAATAAAACCAAGCCAATTTCCTTACCTCCAATTCATTTGAGTAAACTTGCGAGAACTGCCCAAGCAGATTTTCTTCGCAACTCAAATTCCGTTTCATCATAAATGCCGTGTTCCACACTCAGTCCATCAAGAAGTGCATAAAAAACGTGCATCCATCTTACAAGTGCTTCTTCGGATACTATTTTTTCTAACGTTTCGCGTAATATCCGATTCGTCAGTTGTTCATATGTCTTTGTTTCTTCCTTTAATTCTTGAAAAAGCGACTTAGGTGGATAAAAGACGGCACGCTGGAAAAATTTCTTTTCATCAGGATTGCTAGAAAAATCTGTCGCTACAAAGAAAATAGATTGTAGCTTCTTTTCCCCAACCAAATCATCTCGCTCTGCTACTTTCCCTAGTTCTGTTAATTCCATCTGAATACTATCTTGATAAACTTCTAAAAATAGGGCTTCTTTTGATGCAAAATGGGCATATAACGATGGTGTTTTAATTCCAACAGCTTTCGCGATTTCCGAAAGCACTGTTCCATCATAGCCTTTTTCTGCAAAAAGAGTTAATGCGACTTCTTTGATTAGCTTTTTCGTCATAAAGCACCCTCCTAACTAACGTTCATTAGTTAAATTTTAACAAATAAAAAACCAAACGTAAAGGAAAAAGTTTGATTTTTTATTTTTCGATATATTTCCATTCATTTTGTTTTAAATCATACACTAATTTTGCAACTTCTTCTTCATAATAAATCTTAGAAGAGATTTCTAGTTCTGTCATTTCTTCTGTGAGTCCATGCCCAATTGGTACTTCGATTTGTGTGCGCGTTCTCACGACATCATCGAGCGCAATACAAGCACCGTCTTTAAAATGATCTGCCATTTTTTTCAAAAGTTCAACTGGCGGCTCCGCAACATATTTTTTCTTACCAAACGAAAAAATACCCTTCTCATTAACTAGTTCTGCCGTTTTACGTGCAATGACGTAACTTAGTAACATATAAAAATGATTAAGATTCCGATAATATACTTTATTGTAACGACCGTCTTCCCTAGTTAAGTAAACAAAATTATTTTGTAATTTATAATAAAATGGTGAGCGCAAATGACGCCCAGTATGTGCAAGATAAAGCATTTCCGCTACTTCTTGTGGGGTTAGTTGGTTCAAAAGTTCTACATCTTCAAAATCAATCCAACACAGTGGATTAAAATTCTCTTTGGAAATATTTGCTAAATCGCCTGGCTCTAAGTAGTGAAAAGCTGTGTGTGCATTGTAGGATGCGTCTTCAATATTATGCTTAATTAACAAAATATTTTCAGGGGGCTGTCCCACGCCATTTAAGAAATCACAAAAAGAAATGCCGCTTGTCGCCACATTATTAATAACATGATCAATATGCACATAAATAGATTGTTGGTTAACCGCTTCTTTTTTCATGTATATGCCTCACTCTATTTCTATTTTCTTCTATGACAAAAGCCTTCCATTCCATCATACAACATTTTTGCGTAAAAAGGATAACAGAAACATCAAAACTTAATGACTAATTTATGACAAAGAAAAAAGTGAAGTTATTTTATATGTAAATCATGCTGCTTTGAGTCATTTTACTTCAAAGCCTCACAAAATATCACATAAAAACTCCACTTTTCGATTTACTGCAATCGAAGTGTCATATTCGGCATCGCTTTATTACTAACCGCTTTCCAAATATCTTTTCGTGATTTTGTTTTTTCAACTACTATTCCTTTTTCTTTGAGCTGACGAATTACTTGATTCAAGTCTTTTTGATTATTATCCAAACTCATCACTCCATCTTCAAAATTTGTTTTCATTCTTTTATTTTTTCTCTCTTTCCTTACTTTAACATATTCTCTTTACTAAGAATACCCTATTAATTAAAAAACTAACCATTATCTTCTCTTTTTTTCAAGAAAGCGTTTGAAACCCGAATTTTTTTAGTTGTTTTCCAGTTAATATAAAGAAAAACACCAAAAATCTATACTTCAGCGATGCTTTTATAATCATTTCAGGGCAAATATGTAAAGGTGTTTCCTTTTTAGTATAAAATAAAATCCCAAGAAATAGGCGTTTAATTGGTAAATTTTATTGGAATTGTGTCTTTTTTATGAAGTTTTACAATCACTGAACCATTATTTACTTTCAAGTCATTGTTATAATGCCATTTCCTCTTTTTCAAAGAAGTCATATCTAAGAAAAAACACTTAAAAACGGCTACTATTGGTTCCAATTCATTGCTTAAATAAGCCCTTTTTAAAAAATTTTTTAGTTTTCACAAAATTGTCACTGATTTACTTTTTTTGATGCTATATAATTAAATTACATATTTAAACATCGGAGGAATCGCATGAAAAGACGCATTTTATTAACAATCACCGCAGTTTGTACAGTTTTTAGTATCGTCGGTGGCTACGTATTCTTTACGAGTCAACAAACTACTACATCAGAAAATAAAAGTGCTGTTTCTAAAAAAAAGCCACCAACCACAAAAAATGAAAAACCAAAACAACCACCAAACAAATTAACACTTGGCAAAAATAAAGAGAACTCCCATTTAGAAAAAAACTTCGGAGGTAAGCAATTACAAGTCGAAGGTATAGACGACCGAGCTTTCCAAAGTTCGCTCAAAAAAAGAACCGAAATTAAAATGAAACCAGAAAAAGCACCACCAAAAAAACAGGACATTAAACCGGTAAAACCAATACCAAGCAAACCGGAAAAAGAAGAAGATTCATCTAGTCCCATTTATGAAAAAGCGCGTATTATGACGCCGATTAATAATCAATTAGATAAGTTAGATTTGGCTGTTCTTGAAGCAAAAGAACCACTTATCATTGGTGCTGATGTTACAAAACTCCAACAACTCATTGCGACAAAACAACTTAGCTACAAAGAATTAGCCGGTATTTATTTAAATCGAATCAAGAAATATGACCAAAATGGCCTAACTCTAAATGCAATAACCGAAATCAACCCCACTATTATTGCGGAGGCAGAACAACTAGATAAAGATAATTCAGCCAACAAATCTGCTTTATACGGTATGCCAGTCCTTTTAAAAGATAACATCGGCACAAAAGAACTCCCCACAAGTGCTGGGACTGTTGCTTTAAAAGATTGGGTAATCGGGGAGGACGCTACAATTGTTGAAAATCTAAAAGCAAATGGTGCTTTAATTCTCGGAAAAACCAATATGTCTGAGTGGGCAGCTGGAATGGACGAAGAACTTCCAAACGGCTACTCAGGTAAAAAAGGCCAAAGCAAAAATCCTTATTCGTCGGACTTGGATCCCTCTGGTTCGAGTTCTGGATCCGCTACTGGAGCAACAAGTGATTTTGCAGCAATTGCAATCGGTACAGAAACAAATGGTTCGATTATTATACCTGCGTCTGCTCAATCTGCTGTTGGGTATAAGCCATCTCAAGGTTTAATAAATAACAAAGGTATTATTCCCTTATCAAGCAGATTTGATACACCCGGACCACTAACAAGAACTGTTAATGATGCCTATTTGACGACAAATGCTCTAATAAATACTACTTCCAATCCACCGCTTTCTACGGATTCTCTTCAAGGTAAACGTATCGGTCTTTTAGCGGATGGCGAAAGCAATGAAGAAACAGCAGTTATAAAAAAAATAAAATATGATTTGAAAAAAGCAGGTGCTATTATCATTGAAGGTGTTGCAGTAGGTGAATTTGAACAGTTAGATACTGATTATGCCTTATTACTAAATGCTGACTTTAAACATGATTTGAATCAGTTTTTGAATGTGAACAACGCTCCTATGACGACGTTAGAATCAATTATTCAATTTAATCAGACCAACCCAGCGAGAAATATGAAATACGGCCAATCCGAACTTGTCAAATCACAACAAAGCACAACTACGAAGCTACAAGCAGACAGTTTGGCGAGTAATTTGATTCAGGAGGCGCAAAACGAACTTGACTCTATGCTTCAAAAAGATAAACTGGATGCGGTCGTAACAATTGGCATGGGAGGTTCCGTGACGTTTCTAGCACCCATTGCAGGAAACCCAGAACTGACTATCCCAGCTGGCTATGATGAAGAAACAAATCAACCGATTAGCTTAACTTTTATTACAGCTAGAAATAGTGATACAACCTTATTAAATATGGGGTATTCCTATGAACAACAATCGAAAAACAGAAAAAGTCCTAATTTAAAGTAAAAAAAAGCAAGATGCTTTTGGAAATTCCAGAGTCATCTTGCTTTTTGTTTATAATACTTTATCTAAGAAACTAATCGTTCTTTCGTTGGTTGGGTTATCAAAAATATCAGCCGGCTTGCCTTCTTCAACAATATAGCCACCATCCATAAAGATAACTCGGTCGCCAACTTCACGAGCAAAACCCATTTCGTGTGTAACAATCATCATCGTCATGCCGCCTTTAGCTAATTCTTTCATAACGCCTAAAACTTCCCCTACCATTTCTGGATCAAGCGCTGACGTTGGCTCATCGAACAACATAATATCAGGATCCATTGCAAGTGCTCTCGCAATCGCCACCCGTTGTTTTTGTCCACCAGACAGTTGATTAGGAAATTCTTCTGCTTTTTCTCGTAAGCCAACTTGTTCTAATAAACGTAAAGCATTACTTTTCGCGGCTTCTTTATCCATTTTTTTCAATTCAACAGGTGCTAATGTGATATTTTCTAAAACAGACAAATGCGGGAAAAGATTAAAATGTTGGAAAACCATGCCGATATTTTCGCGAACTTTATTGATGTCCACTTTTTTATCCGTAATATTAAAATCATCGACCACTACTTCGCCAGCAGTAATTTCTTCCAAGTTATTCATACAACGAAGAAATGTACTTTTACCAGATCCAGAAGGTCCGATGACACAAACTACTTCGCCTTCTTTTACTTCTATATCAATGCCTTTTAAGACTTCATTTGCGCCAAAACTCTTTTTCAGTCCAGTTACTTTAAGTTTAGTCATTTCGTAATCTCCTTTCTAAACGATCGGATATTTTCGTTAAAATGGTAATAACGATAAGGTACATAATTCCGATGATTAGCCATGTCCAAGTACTTTCGAATGTACGCGCCATAATGATTTTACCCGATTGTGTTAGTTCGACGAGTCCAATGGCCGACATAATTGATGTATCTTTAAGCGTGATAACAAATTGGTTAATAAAGGATGGAATCATCATTCGAATTGCTTGCGGTAGAACAACTTTCATCATAGCTTTTTTATGTGGTAAACCAAGACTTCTTGCTGCTTCCATTTGTCCTTTGTCGACTGATTGAATACCACCGCGAACGATTTCGACCATGTAGGCACCGGCGTTCAAGCTTAGCGCGATAACCCCGGCTAAGAATACAGGCATCCTGAAATCAAGTGCTGCTGGAATACCAAAGTAGAAGAAGAATGCTTGTACAATTAATGGTGTTCCACGGAAGATATCGACATAAACAGTCGCAATCCCGCGCAAGATTTTGCTATTGCTCACTTTCATAAATCCGAATGTAATCCCAATAATGAAGGCGATTATTAGCGAAACTACGGCTAATCTAATCGTCAACCACAAACCGGATAATAGTGCTGGCCAAGAAGATTTAATAATTCCCATAAAGCCTTTTTCAGTTGTATTTTCTTTAATCGCATTTTTACCTAAGTAGTTTTCTAAAATTTTATCATATTCGCCGCTTGCTTTAATATTAACTAATCCAGCATTGAATTTCTCTAAAAGTTCTTGATTTTTGCCTTTGTTGACAGCAAAACCATAGGAGTTTCCTTTTTCTTTCTCAGTAACAATTTTTAAACCGTTACCTGTTTGAACGCCGTAAGCTAGTACGGGATAATCATCAAAACATGCTACAGAATTTCTTGTTTTAACATCGTCATACATTTGAGCTGAGTCATCAAACACAACAATATCAAAGTCGTATTTATCTTTGATTTTTTCTGCGAAGGCGTAACCTTCTGTACCTGTTTTAACAGCTACTTTTTTTCCTTTTAAGTCGTCGTAAGTTTTGATTTCGTCGTTATCTTTCAAAATCCCCATAACGACACCAGAATCAAAGTATGGATCGGAGAAATCAAACTTTTGCTTACGTTCGTCTGTAATACTCATCCCAGCGATAACACCGTCTACTTGGTTAGCTTCTAGTGCTTGTACCGCTGCATTGAATCCCATTGCTTTAATTTCATATTTAAAATTTTGGTCTTTTGCAATTGCTTTTAGGATGTCCATATCAATTCCGACATGTTCTCCATCTTTCTCAAATTCAAAAGGTGCAAAGGTTGTGTCTGTACCAATCAAGTAAGTTTCTTCCGCAGCTTTTGCATTTAACCCGTTTCCTGTGAAAATAAATGCGGCAACACAAGCGATTGCCATCATTAGTATGAAGCGTGAAAATTTCTTCATATTGTGTCCTCCCTCTATATGTGTTTAACTTTAATTAAATGTTTTATGTAGCATAAATTTTTTCCGTACTCGTAAGATTTTACCATAAGGGTAGGTTATTGACCATAGTTATTTAAGATAAGATTTTCAACACAACAAAGAGAAGAAGCTAATCGTTAAAAATTAGCTTCTAATGATTGTTTAGTTGTATTTCAAAATCATATTCTTTCATTTTTGCGTAAGCAATATAAGCACTTTTCGCATTTTCGATAGCCAGGTCTACTTGTTTCTTCTTACCGCCTTTTTGTGGAAATAAACAAGCTTTTCTAAGCTGCTCATTCAGTAAGCTCTTATCTATTTTTTCAGCGATTAACAACTCTTTTGGTCGAATATTGTTAGGATCTTTATAAAATTGATTGAGAAATTTGGCTAAATCTTCTTGAAGGGATTTTTCAATTTGGAAAACGTGCCATTTACTTCCATTGATTGCGCCATTTCGAACGAAGAAAACGAAGACACTTAAATGGTTATCTTGTTCATAGCAACCAATGATATCCCGATTTTTTAGGCCAGGAAAAATAATATGTTGCTTTTCGATTGTCTCATTAATAGCGTGTATTTTATCTCGAAGTTCTGCCGCCCTTTCGAATTCAAGATTTTCGGTTGCAGTTAACATGTCCCCCAGTAGTTTATCCTTCACATTTTTCACGTCGCCTTCAAGAAAACGACTAATTTTATGGATCTGTTTTTTATAAACTGCCGGATCAATTTCGGCTTGGCATGGACCTAAGCATAATCCAAGATGGTAGTACAAACATGGTCGTCCTGGCTTACCGTCACATCGACAAAGTGGAAACAATTTTTCAATTAGGTCCACCGTCTGTCTTGCGGAAAAACGACCTGGATAAGGACCAAAATAATGCGCGCCGTCTCGCTTTACTTCAAACACAACTTCGATATGCGGATTTTTTTCGTTCGTAATTTTGATATATGGGTAGCTCGTTCCTTCTTTTAGCTGGATATTAAAAGGTGGCTGGTATTTTTGAATTAAGATCATTTCGAGTAGTAAAGCTTCTTTTTCGGAGGTTGTAATAATTAATTCTAAATCTCGAATTTGCCTAACAAGTCTTGCAGTTTTCCCAATTTGTTTGCTATGAAAATAAGACTTTACACGGTTTTTCAAACATTTAGATTTACCAATATAAAGAATTTCATTATTTTCATCTCTATAAATATAACAACCTGGTGATTCAGGTAATAAGGTCAATTTCTTTTGTAATTTATCGTCCAAAGGGCTCCCCCTCCTTCTAGAACATCTATTCTATCCCTAGTCATCCTTTTTGTAAAGACACAAAAAGAACTAGCACAAACTCTTCGGCTAGTTCTCCTCATTTATTATTCGCCCCAGATATCTTTCGCAAGCCGGACAACATATCGCAATTTATCCCACTGCTCTTCTTCCGTCAAAATATTGCCTTCTTCTGTCGAGGCGAAACCGCATTGCGGGCTTAAGCGCAACTGGCTTAGAGGCACAATTTCACTCGCTTCTTCAATCCGTGCTTTAATGGCTGCCTCGTCCTCTAATTCACCTGTTTTGGATGTAATTAAGCCTAGAACGATTTTCAAGTCTGGACGGGTGACATTTTTTAGTGGCGCAAAATCTCCAGAACGTTCATTATCATACTCCAAAAAGAAACCATCGATATTTAGTTTGCCAAATAACGTTTCTGCAACGGGGCCATAGCCGCCCTCTGCAATCCAAGTGGAGCGGAAATTCCCACGACAAATGTGCATCGTAATGACCATATCAGCTGGTTTATATTTGATAGCATCATTGATAAGATTTTTATATGTTTCTTGTAAAGTATCTGGGTCAAAACCTCTCTGGCGAACGACTTCACGCTGTTCATCAGAGCATAAATAACTCCACGACGTATCATCTAATTGCAAGTACCGACAACCGGCATCATAAAATGCTTGAATCGCTTTTTGATACGCAACAGCTAAATCTTTGGCAAACTTCTCCGCATCATCTAAATAAGGCTGATACTCTATATCCCCACGATAATGAAGCATCGCTGGGCTTGGAATAGTTTGTTTCGCGACATGCTTGTCACCCACAGCCTCTTTAAGAAAAATAAAATCTTCTATAAATGGATGTGTCGTAAAGTCAATTGGTCCGGTAATTTTTACCGAATGTGATTTTGTTTGGACTTTGCTGAATTGAATACCTCCAGCCGCATCGTACCCTTCTACCCCGTCCAAATTTTCCAAGAAGTCAAAATGCCACCACGCACGACGAAATTCGCCATCTGTGATTGATTTTAAGCCCACTTCTTTCTGTTTTTCAACGATATATTTAATTTCTGTATTTTCGATTTTGCGCAACTCTGAGACTGTTATTTCACCACTTTGGAATTTCTCTCGTGCGTCCTTAATTCCCTTTGTTCTTAATATACTTCCCACATGATCTGCATAAAATGGTGCTAGTTGATTCATTTTCTTCGCCTCAATTCTCATTATTTTTATGTATAAAAAAACTTTCCCTTAAAAGACAGCTTTTAAGGGAAAGAGTAATTTACCTGATTCGCGTGCCTTATCTGTCAGTGTTACCTGCTGGATTTGGCACCGTGAAACTTCCGGTTGCCAAGGCTTCACGGGGCCAGAACCCTCCACCTTTCTTGATAAGTTGCTATGTAATTGGTTCTTATTATATCGTTTATTTCTTGTGGTTGTCAAATTTATTTCTGAATATTTATGCTTCTGCGATAACTTCGATTTCAATTGCAGCATCAAGCGGTAATTTTGCTACTTGGAAAGCACTTCTCGCGGGAAAATCACTAGAAAAGAATGTCGCATACACTTCATTCACGGCCTTAAATTCATTTAAATCTTTGAAGAAAACAGTTGCTTTAATAATTTTGTCCAGTCCAGAACCAGCTTCTGCTAATACTGCTGCTATATTTTTAAAAGCTTGCTCGGCTTGTTTTGTCGTGCCATCTGCTAATTCGCCGGTTTCCGGGTTAATACCGAGTTGACCTGATGTAAAAATAAGTCCATTCACTTTTACAGCTTGCGAGTATGGTCCAAGTGCTTTTGGGGCTGACGATGTTTGAATAATTTCTTTTGCCATTTTATCCCTGCTTTCTTTTATGGTATGCTTTTATTCTAATCAATAAAGTTTGTTTTAGCAATGAAGGGGGATTTCTAAATGATTTTAACGATATATTTAATCGCGATAACGCTTGTTTCTTTTCTATTATTCGCTGTTGATAAACGGAAAGCAATTAAACACGCTTACCGGATACCTGAATCTGTACTGCTTTTCACCGCTTTTCTTGGTGGGGCGTTTGGTAGCTGGATGTCGATGCAACTATTTCACCATAAAACCCAAAAACCAAAGTTCCGGATTTTAGTGCCGCTTGCGATGGTTTGGACTGTTGGAATGGTGATTTGGTGGTTGTACTGAATTAACAAATCAGTAGCATTACCTCAAAAAAACATCAATTAACTTCTATATTTCTCGATAAAAAAATACCGACCAGAAAAATCTGGTCGGTATTTAGTTTACCTTCTTATTGTCTTTCCTTTATCTGTTGGTTCCTCTTACTGATAGTTTTTCTTTCTTCCTCTCATTACCACCCATAGAAGCATGCTCATACTTAGCAAGCAAATGCCTGTCCAGATTACCCAATTATTTGTTTGGTCTCCTGTTTTTGGTAATGGTTTTGCTGCTTCATATGTTGCAGTATGTTGCTTGTTATCAACTACTTTCAATGGTGTTTTTTCTGTTGATGGTTTTTTAGGATCTGTTGGTTTTGATGGGTCAACTGGTTTTATAGGTTTTACAAATTCTGCTTCTACTTGAATATTAGCTGTAACAGAAAGTTCTTTCTTACCTGCATCCGCTGTTCCTTCATTCGGATCATACGTATAAATCACTTTGTACGTACCAGCTTTATTTACATCTACTGTACCATCTACTTTAATTTTGGAGAAAGGAATTGCTACACCATCTCGGTTTGTCGCACCTATAAAATTAGCTTCTGCTTCCCATTTTCCTCCGTATGGAATGACGCTATCTTTTACAGTGATTTGTGCTTGATTTTTGATTACAGTAATTCGTGCTACTTTTTTCAATCCATCATAGATATAGCTTATTTCATACGTGCCTGCTGTTTTAGAATCAACTTGTCCGGTTACAGTTACATCTTTGAAAGGAATTTGGTCACCTTTTTTATCTGTAGCATTATCAAAGTTGTCTTCTGCTTTCCATTTATCTCCTGTATACATTGTGGAGTCATGGACTTCTAGACTTGTTTTTCTTGGATGAACAGTCAGATTAATTGTCTTCGAAACACCGCCATAACTATAAGTCACTTGGTAAACACCAACTGTTTCTAAATCAACTGCTGGATTTTCCGAAACATTGATTTCATTCCAATTTACTGTGTTTCCGTCTTTATCTTGGGCACTGTCAAAATTATCTTTGGCATTCCAGTTGTCCCCTATATAAATTTCAGAATCATGCGCGTTCACCGCTGTTAAGATGTCTTTTACTTGGATATTAATTGTTTTTGAGACACCGTCATATGTGTACGTGACTGGATATGTTCCAGCTTTGTCTGTATCAACGGTTCCTTTAACTTCGACATCAGCAAAAGCGACAGAATTGCCATCTATATCCAGCGCACTGTCAAAGTTATCTTCTGCACTCCACGTATCTCCGATGTAAATCGCGGAATCATGTGCGTTGACTGCTGTTAATTTAGCTTTCACTGTTAAAGTGATTTTTTTCGATACTTTTCCATATTTGTAAGTGACTTCGTAAGCACCTGCTTTTGTTGTATCAACGGTTGGTTTTTCTGTGACTGTAACGTCTTCTAGGTCAACCGCATTCCCATCTTTATCAAAAGCGCTGTCGAAGTTATCTTTTGCATTCCATGATTCTCCTGCATAGATTGTAGAATCATGTGCACTGATACCTTCTTTATTTTCTACAACAGTAACTGTAATAGTTTGAGAAACGCCATCGTAGCTATAAGTGATAGTATTTGTACCAGTTTCATTTGTATTAACGCTTCCTGTCACTGTTACATCAGCAAAGGCAACAGAATTACCATCTTTATCAAGCGCACTATCAAAGTTATCTCTCGCATTCCATGTGTCACCTGTATAGATTGTGGAATCATGTGCGTTCACTGCTGTTTTTATAGCTTTGACAGTAACATTAATTTTTTTAGAGACGCCATTGTAAGTGTAGGTCACTGGATAAACACCGGCTACTGCTGTATTCACACTTCCTGTAACTGTCACATCGCTAAACGCTATATCAGTGGCACCTTCTTTATTTGTCGCACTATCAAAGTTGTCTTTTTCTTCCCATGCATCTCCTATATAAATAGTAGAATCATGTGCGTTCACCGCTGTTAAATCTTTCGCTACCGTTACTTGAATAGTTACTGAGACAGTTTTGCTATCTTTAGTTATCGAGTAAGTTAATGGATACACACTACCTTGGTTGGAACCATTTTTTATTGCATCTAGTTGTGTTTGACTCACTTGTACTGAATCTAAACGATCTTCTGCGCTTGAATTAACACCATCTTTTACTTCTTCAAAAGCGGCTGTTTTCGCGAGAGTTAGTGCCTGAGCTTTCGTTAATTCAGTGGCTTCTTTATACTCCATCGAAAAGTCAGTCGCACCCATAGTGTAACCGTCTTGTTGCGCAACCTGTCCCTCGGTTCCAGTAACATATACTGGAGCTGTGGAGCTTTGTTCTGTACCAAAAATATCTTGAATTGTAATCGTTAAATCCGTTACGTCAATCGTTTTATTGTTTGTGGAAACACCTACGACAGCAGCTGATCCATCAGCTAACGTTTGTACTGTCGCTACATTGGTATCTGCAACAGTCCATTTGTAGCCATTTGTTGCTGCTTTAATATTCTTAAAGAAGCTTGGTTCAATGGTATCTTCGGCAGCTTGTCCAGTGGTTGAAGCTACTTTTGGTAAAGTGATTTCTAAGCTGCGACCCATTTGAACTTGTTTTTCATTTAAGTTAACTTTTAAATCTTGCGTAGGATTATAAGCATAGTATCCCGCATTGATATATTGTGCGTTTGGTTGTGTTGGATCAATTTCTTTATTCCAACCTTTTTCTGCACCGCTGTATGGTACATCACTGTCTAATGTGACATCTTTTCCTACATTTTTCAACGTAAATTGATAACCTGCTTTTTCTGGGAATTTCACAGCATAATTACCATAGCCTACACCAGAATTGTAATCAAAGCTGTATTTCCCATCACTATTAGTTTTAGTAGTTACATTTTCTCCCGCTTTCTTAGCAGGTTCATAATTAGAGGTTGCATCATTCCACTTATAAAGCTCCACTGTTTCATTAGCTAATGGTTCATCACCTTTTGCTTTTTCATAAATCCCGTTAACATCTTTGTCATTAAATAATGTTCCCGAAACTTCGCCAATGACAAGTTCAGCCCCTACTTTTGTTCCTGATAATGAACCAGAGAAAGTATTGGTTATTACTCGGTAGAAAGGATTGTAAACATCACGTTCACCAATCTTATTCCCTTCCGTCGCAGAATCAAAAGTTTCGTCTACTTTAAGTGGAACTTTGAAAGTTTGTGCTTCTCCAGCATTAATTTGCGTTTTTACTTTAATTCGAACCATATTTACTTTTTCATAATCTGACACTGTCTCTGTATAAATACTAGTTGAGTCATAATTATTTTCATTGGCTTGCGTTGCATAGCTCACTTCAAATTGATTTTTCTGTTCGTCATTAATTGCAAGTGCGCTATTTAACTTCATGTCCCACTTAAATGCTTCACTTTGGAATTTTTCTCCGAAGTTTTGACCAGTTTTTGGGATTGGAATATAAAGTTCAAAAGTGGTTGCTTCCCCATTAGATGCGTTAGTGATTTGAACTGTGTATTCAGCATCTGTTCCTGGTGTGAAGTAAGAAACTGTACTATCATCGCCTTCAGTATAAGCTGCTTTTTCTCCTTCTCCAGCTATGCTCAAGAAAGTTTCCACTGCAACGGTGTCTTGTTTTGGAACACTTAAAGTACTACTGTTAACAGAAAGTAATTTTTCATTGTCTTTGCCATTTTTATTAACATCTAGACCTACATCTGAAAAGTTATTATTGGCAATTGCGGAAGCAACATTGGGGCCGCCCCATGCAAGGACTTCTTGTGCATCCATATTGATACTCTTAGCTAATGTTACATCAAATGTTGTGTCGTAACTGATATTTAGAAATTTACTCTTAGCCGGGTATCCCGTAAATGCCCCTACGGAAACATCCGTTGTCTTTAATACATAAACCTTATCTCCATTATTTGCCGTTTCCTGCTGAATGGAGAAATTAACATCTTTCCCATCTTGGTCTGTCAGTTTAATAGAAGAAGGCAGAACTTTTGTACCTTCTAAAGCACGTAAATATACTTCTGGATTATTGAGTACAGTTCTAGTCCCATAAGGATAGTCTGATAAAAGTAATGTTGCTTTTGTTTTAATGGTTTCTCCTGGACTAGCTGTTTTTACTACATTACCAGCTTTATCGTAGAAAGCAGCCGTACCATTTGCTGCGGTACTTTCTGTATTTAAAACACTATAAGTTGATGTCGCAGAAGATTTTGTTTCGGCCTCATCATCAGCATCCCAAATGGAACCTTTATATTGAACTGATGTAATTCCTGGCTTAACTTTTCCGTACGAAACAGTTGAGTTCCAACGATAGGTAGCCGAAGCTTCTGTATTCTGATATCCAGGTGAAAAGTCTCCCACATTCGCTTTCACTTCTGTGAAATACTCACCTTCTTGAAGCTCCACTGCGTTTGCATCTAAGCGATACATTTGGTTATTATTTTTAGTGAGCGCTCCTTCATACGTTCGGAATGTGTCGTTTAAATTTGTTTTATATTGAACATCAGTTATTTTATTTTCTGAAATGGTGCTATCAAAAGGGATATTGACCATGTAGGCTTCCCAGTTAGGATCAAATTCAATGTGATACATTTGATTTTTCTTCACACCAGATGTTCTTTTATTATCGATTTGGATACTACCAGCCCAAGTTTCGTTATCCGGGTTGATTGTTCCATTTGCTGAAAATAAATTCATTTTATTATTGGAAGTATCAACTACTTTACAAGTATCTAGAGGAGCTAAAGTAGTTAAATCATTAGTATTGTTAGTTAATGCATCGGTTTCGAATACTTCTCCATCATACGTTGTGATAACCGCATGTGGCGCTTTTGCAGTGCTATAAGTTCCAACAGGCGTTCCTTTAGGCACTTTATATTTGACTCCGTAAATAGAATTATTCGCTGAGTTGAAATTTAATTGCTTACAATCAACTACAACCTTATTTTCACTTGGATAATTAGTAATAGTTAGGTTGGAATTATCCGTTAAAGGCGTACCACCATGATTCACAACGTTTACAAACTCCATACCTTCTGGATAATAAAGCGTCATCTCTATGTTTTTTGCTAGATAATACGCTGATCCACGGTTGTCTAAATTATTTAATCCATTCACAACAGAGTAAGATTTTGTATAGTTATAAGAATCTGTTGTATCTGTGCTTGCAAGTACTTCTGTTAGCCTTTGATTACTATACCAAGTTCGGAACATAGTTTTCACATGATCCTGATTCGTATAACCTACAACCTTATTTCCTTCCGCATGAATCGCTTGTTCCGCGGAAGCAACTGGTGAAGTTGTCTCACCCATAAAAATTTCTGTTTTTATTGGAGTGGCTAAGTCAACTGCTCCGTAATATTTTGCTGCATCTACTCGTACAGAAAAAGTAAAGCTCGCTTTTTCAGTTCCTGGACTTAGCTCATAACTAACTGTTCCAAAAGTGGCTTGATTATATGCTTTTTCTTTATCAGGTACTTTTACCGAAGTAATGGCTATTCCTAGTGGATCACTTGCCCCTAAATGACTTAAAACCCCTTTGTCTACATTCGAACCAGCCTGATAGTTGCTCGGCACTGGCAAAGAAACAAAACGCATTCCATCTGGTAAAGTGAAATTTACTTTTTTGCCAGTAGAAGTATTGTCGCCAAAGTTTACTGTTGCAGTTACTTCTTTAATATCACCGTTTGCCCATGCTGTTTGGTCATAATCAGGTATTTTTAAATCAACCGTTGTTTGTCCTGCTTTAAGTGATTTTAGATTTTTGTTACTATCTTTAGTAGAAGGAGGTTGAATATTATCAGCTTCTTTTTCAGTTACCTTCTCTGTTGTATTATCTTTATTTGCTTCATCATCTGAAACTATATCATTTACTTCATAAGAAGCAGTATATTTTTTAGTTTCTGCTTTTTCTTCGCTTGCATCTTGATAATTAATTAAGAAATTAGTTGTGCCATTTTTTTCGGCTTTATAGCTTACTTCTTGGCCTTCTTTCTTCTCTCCATCAGGTGTTTCAATGGTAAGGATTTTCACCTGATCGTTTTTTGGTGTTACTTTAATGGTTAAATCAGCTGATTTTTTATCTTCAGCCAATTTGGACTGAACTTCATAAGTTAGCTCATCATTCCCATTTTCTTTTGCAAAAACCTTAAGCGCTGTTAAATTTAATTGTCCTAGTACTAGGAAAAATGCCATTAACAGTACGAGGTAATGCCGTGCTCTAGTTGCTTTAATCATAAAGAGTTCTCTCCTCAAAGTATATTTTATAGTTGCGAAATAATGTGTAATCACATTGCAACTCTTATATTACTTGCTAAAAACTTCTATGTACATATGACTAAAATGAGTTTTTAAAATAAAGAATGAATATAAGAATTTTATACAAAAGTTCGTCATATAAAAAAGCGGTTTCCGACACAATTCCGACATATTTAACAAATGAAGAATCGTTAGTAATTTTTAAAAGATTCTCCACTTCCCTTTTTCAGAGCCATTCACCAATAAAATTCACCACATACACAATTCATCTCATCGTTTTTTTACCTTTTTAGTACTTTTTCCAATAAAACAACTAATTATTAATTTTCACCTGCGCAATGACTACTTATCATTCTCATAAGTTATTTTGGATAGAAAGAAAAAACACAGAAATCCTCCGCAAAACGAGTGATTTCTGTGTTTATATAATTTATTTGAAAAACTTATTCTGAACTAATTTAATAATCTCCATCATCACAACTGCTGCAAGTGCTAGCCCCGCTGCTATCGACCATTCATGTAGGCCAAATGATGCTGGGATTGAGAAAATTTCTCGAGCTCCTGGTAATACTGTAATTCCGTATAGGACGAAACAAAGTAATACCGCACCGATTACGTATTTGTTACTGAAGAATCCTGCGCCAAATGCGGTTTGGACATTCGAGCGAGCTGCAAATGTTTGTAATGTACGTGCTAGGATAAGCGTAGTAAATGCCATTGCAACACTCATCTCTGGTGAAATTTGCAACCCGATATATTGTGAGATGATAACAGCGATACCGATTAATACACCGCGGCTGATAACGGCGCGCATCGTTCCACCAGCAAAAATGCCTTCGTTAATATCTCTCGGTTTGCGTTTCATTACGTCAGGTTCTGCTTTTTCCATACCTAGTGCGATTGCTGGTAAGGAGTCATTGACTAAGTTGATAAATAGTAATTGTAACGCAGTGAACGGGTTAATCCAGTCCAGCACTAGCGCGAATAAAATCGCAATAATCGCACCTAGGTTTCCTGCAAATAGATAAGCAATTGATTTCTTAATATTGTCAAAAACGGTTCTACCAACGCCAACCGCATCCACAATCGAAACGAAATTATCATCGGTCAGAATCATCGCGGCAGAGTCTTTCGCAACGTCGGTTCCGCTACCCATTGCGACACCAATATCGGCTTGTTTTAAAGCGGGTGCATCATTGACACCGTCGCCAGTCATTGCTGTGATTTTGCCTTTTTTCTGCCAAGCTTTGACGATACGGATTTTATTTTCTGGTGAAACTCGGGCGTAGACTGCGATATGTTCTAGTTTTTTGTCGAGTTCTTCTTCTGGCATTGCGTCTAGTTCTTGGCCTGTTAATGCGATATCATCGGCATCCATTAAACCAATGTCACGGCCGATTGCTTGTGCCGTTGTTTTATGGTCACCGGTGATCATGACTGTACGAATGCCAGCTTTTTTGGACTCTTCAATCGATGCATACACGGCTTCACGTGGCGGATCAATCATTGCAGTTAAGCCAACTAGAACGATATCTTGCTCATCTTCTAATTTTAATTCAGTTGTATCAGCAGGCATCCGTTTGTAGCCGTAAGCAAGGACCCGGAGCGCCTGATTCGAAAATTCTTCATTTGTTTCTTTTAATTTCGCTAAAATTTCTTCTGTCATTGGCTTTTCTTCCCCATCAAGGAAAACATAACTGCAACGCGCGAACATCACGTCTGGTCCGCCTTTTGTTAGCATTGCCTTGTTTTCATTAAAGGTATGAAGCGTAGACATTAACTTACGATCTGAATCAAAGGGAATTTCGCCTTCACGAATGAATTTTTCGCGAATTTCATTGTAATCTTGATTATTTTTATTACTAAAGGCAATTAGCGCCACTTCGGTCGGGTCGCCTAACTCCTTGCCCTCACTGTTAATATTTGAATCGTTACAAAGTACCGCAATATGAATCAAACGGCGTTCCCCTTCTGACCAATTTTCTGGACTTTCCGGGAAATTTTCTTTTGTGCCATCGGGTAAATAGTAATCGACGACCGTCATTTTATTTTGCGTTAACGTTCCGGTTTTGTCTGTACAAATAACGCTTGTGGAGCCTAGTGTTTCAACTGCTGGAAGCTTTCTAATAATCGCGTGCTGCTTTGCCATTTTGTTTGTTCCAACTGCAAGTACAATCGTTACAATAGAAGAAAGTGCTTCCGGAATCGCTGCTACAGCTACGGCCACGGCAAACATAAAGGCATTTAAAATCGCCGTTGCCATATCCGCTGAATTGTCGCCGAGTAATACGCGACCAGCTTCAACTGCAAAAATAAGTACACAGAGAGCTAAAATACCGAGTCCTAGCTTTTTACTGAATGATTCTAGTTTTCTTTGTAGTGGTGTTTGTTTTGCTTCTGCTGTTTCAAGAAGTCCGGCGATTTTTCCGATTTCTGTTTCGCTCGCTGTGCCTGTTACAACAAACATCCCACGACCATATACAACGAGGGAACCGCTGAAAACCATATTCACACGGTCGCCAAGCCCCACTTCATCTGGAATGGTATCAATATATTTCTCGACCGCTTCCGATTCACCAGTAAGCATCCCTTCGTCGATTTTTAAAGAGCCGCTTTCGAACAAACGGCCGTCTGCTGGGACGAAATCACCAGCATCCAAAATAACGACGTCACCCGGAACAAGTTCGCGCGCATGAATACTTTGCTTAGAGCCATCACGAATTACTTTGGCAACCGGCGCAGACATTTCTCGTAATGCATCAAGCGAACTTTCTGCTTTCCTCGTCTGAACTACGCTAATAATCGAGTTGACAATAAGTACTAAAAAGATAATAAGCGATTCAACCACTTCGCCTAAAACCAACTGCACTAAGGCAGCAACGACTAAAACAATAACCATTGGATCTTTAAATGTTTCCAGGAAAAGTTTCCAAAGTGGATCTTTCTTTTTATTCTTCAGTTCGTTAAAACCGTATTTTTCTTGTCGTTTTGTTACCTCACTAGTTGTTAAGCCTTGTTCTGTTGCTTCTAGTTGTGTAAATGTTTCTGCCGCGCTTTTGCGGTATATCTCCAATCATGTCAGCCCCTTCCAAACAGTTTATGTGTTAAGTATAACAAATCTTAACAGTGAAATAATATTGATAACACTGGAAATTTACACACTCTTAACAAACAGCGCTTTCAAGTTCCCCTTTTAGCTACGAAAGGCAATAAATAGTTGAACCGGACACAAAAAACAGCTATACTACAAGCAGATAGAGTAGGAGGGCATGGCATGGATAAAAATGAACAAGTCATGGCGAACGTCAGAGATTTATTTAATAAGCTCGCTTGGATTAATAAAGTGAAGATGGAAAAAGCGCTAGAGGGATATAAACCTTCTGAAGTCCACTGCATCGAATACATTGCCAAAAATGAAGATCCTAATGTAACGAAACTCGCGGAAGCCTTCTATATGACAAAGAGCGCGATTAGCAAAATTACAAAAAAGCTGATGGATAAAGGCTATATTGAAAGTTATCAAAAACCGGAGAATAAGAAAGAAATTTATTTCCGTCTAACAGCTAAAGGCGCTGAAATTAACCAAGTCCACGATGATTTGCATCAAGAATTCCTCGATCGTGACAAGGTAGTTTTCGAAGACGTAACGGATGCACAATATGCGGAAGTGTTAAAATTTGTGGATAAATATAGTCGTCATTTAGATAATGAAATGCAGAAAGTTTACAATCAAAAATCCGAATAAACCTAGTAACAGCCTAATTTTTCAAGTTAGGTTGTTTTTTATTGTTTTATTTTTGTTGACAAGGAAACAAAAACGAGTTAAGCTAATTATGTTTCCTAGGACACTAATTACAATCGATAGGAGTATTACATGTCTTCAACTAAATCTATTATTAATAAGAAAACTTTACTTTTCGGTCTTATATCTGTCTTCCTTTGTGGGATGGGGTTTAGTATTATTATGCCCGTTGTCCCGTTTCTCGTAACACCTTACGTAACAAATGCTAGTGATCAAGCGCTTATGGTGACACTGCTCACATCTGTTTATGCGCTTTGCGTGTTCTTTGCTGCGCCTGGTCTTGGTGCTTTAAGTGACAGATTTGGCAGACGACCAGTGTTACTCATTTGTTTTATCGGCTCTGCGATTGGTTACTTTATTTTCGGTCTTGGTGGGGCGCTTTGGGTGCTCTTTCTTGGTCGAATTTTTGAAGGAATCACTGGTGGTAGCATAAGTACACTATTTGCTTTCTTTGCTGATATTACGCCTCAAGAGGAGCGGACGAAATACTTTGGTTGGGTTAGCGCTGCAGCTGGTGCGGGTGCTGCGCTTGGTCCGGCTTTCGGTGGATTGCTTGCCCACTTTGGTTACGCAATGCCATTTTTCTTTGGAGCAGCGATTACTTTCATCAACTTTTTATTCGGTTATTTCTACATGCCTGAGAGTTTAGAAGAAGCAAATCGTTTAAAACGAATTCCGCTTATGCGACTCAATCCTTTTTCCCAGCTGCTTAAAATTCTGACCATCAAAAACTTAGGACGTTTACTGATTGCTGCATTTTTCATTTGGGTTCCTAATGGTTCCTTGCAAGCTGTCATGTCTCAATTCGCCATTGATAGTTTCAGTTGGAAGCCAGCTTTAATTGGGATGATGTTTTCCATTATGGGAATTCAAGATATCTTGTCGCAAGCTTTTGTTATGCCAAAATTACTACTCAAGTTAACGGACAAACAAATAGCTATTTTGGGGATGATTGCTGAGATTATTGGCTATTTGCTTATTGCAGCTTCCTCGATTTTCACACTTGCGCCGCTACTTGTTATCGGGATGTTCGTTTTCGGTTTTGGCGACTCGATTTTCGGACCTTCGTTTAACGGCATGGTTTCAAAATCTGCTAGCGCTAGCGAACAAGGTCGGATTCAAGGAGGTAGCCAAGCCATTCAGTCGGTGGCGCGTATTATCGGACCCGTTATCGGTGGGCAACTTTATATTACGCTTGGCCATGCTGCTCCTGCTATTATGGGTGTCCTTTTAATCACTGTTGCAATTTTTATTCTTTATAAAAAGACTTCTTTAGCAAAATAATGTTTTTCGTATTTAACAAACCATTTTGTAATGAAAAAGGTATCCTTATACTATTAATTAGGATACCTTTTTAGTAATTAGTTTATCTTCACTCATTACTTTTCAACTTATAGATGTAAAACTTTTGCTTGTCGGATGATTTTCTCTTGTTTTAATGCAACTGGAATCATCATTAAGCCTGCAATAATTAAAGCTGTAAACATAATGGTAAAAGTTGCGCCCCAGCCGTGTAAAGTATAGCCAAATATTTGTATACCCGCTTTTGTTGGGTCTGCGATATATCCTAGAAAGACTTTAGCAAAAGAATCTCCGAATAAGTATGCAAACGTTCCAGTTAAGCCATTTGTTACAGCTAAAGCATTTCTAGGAACAAACTCTATCACCGACACGCCAATTAAAAGTTGGGGGCCAAATACTAAGAATCCTAAAATAAATAATACCGTATACATGCTATAAACACTTGTAACTTGCGAGTAACTAATTAACATGAAAAATTCAATGACAACTGCAATAATAGAGCAAAGCATACGGCGGCCTTTCATAATATCTGAGAGCCAGCCCCACGATAATGAACCTAGCAATGCTCCAATTTCAAAAAAAGAAATAGTCATAATTGCATCTTTTGTGCTCCATCCTAGCGCTTGAATACAATAAACGGGCGCCCAATTATCAATACCAATTCTAACAATATAGATGAATATATTTATGACACATAAAGTCCATACCCAAGGATTATTAATAACAAATCGACACAAAATTTGAAATCTAGAAAGGTCTTTTGTCTCCGATTCTCCTTGTTCTTCTCGCTCTTCAAAAATTTCAGCGGCAGAGTTCCATCCTAATTCTTCTGGTTCATCATGCCCCACGGAGAAGCAAATAATTGCAATGATGATCGCAATGATACCCGGAACGATAAACATTCCCCCTGCCCCGCCATTAAAGAAAGTAGTCGCACCCCAAAAAGCAACAATTCCCGCTAAAGCACCACCTATATTATGCGAGGCATTCCAAAAGCCTAACCATCTTCCTCTTTTCAATTTTGGCGTCCATCGTGTGATAGTTGAATAGGAAGCCGGTCCACCTGGTGATTGCACAAATCCATTTGCTCCCCAAAGGATAAACAATATACCCACTGTTGCTTGCTTTGTAACTAAAAGTATTCCAATAATAATTGATATAATGGCGGAAATCCCTAATAAAAAACTCATTATTTTTTTAGCATTTCTTCCATCCACGGCATACCCTAAAATCGTTTTTCCAATTCCGTACATAACAGAAAAAGCTAAACCAATCATTCCTAGTTCTGTGGTGCTGAAATGGTTCTGCTCAATTAACAATGTCTGAGCTGCTTTAAAGTTATTCCTTAGAAGATAGACCGTTAGATAACAAATAAATACAGACATAAATGCAACGATAAAGTGTTTGAACCATTGTTGCCTTTGAATTTCTAGTGGAACAAAATAGTTCTTTCTTTTTAAACTGAATAATGACATTATAAATTTCCTTTCAAGTGTAATTTTCATTCCAAATTTAGAATGCGATGAGCATTATTACGCAAACGTTTCCATATAAAGTCTATCAATTTTTCTAAAGCAATCACCTCTGCTGTCCAAATGCTTTATTTCCCCTTTTGCGCTGCTAAAAATATAAAACAGAAATTCTATTTCCGTCATTAACACTTGTTATCATGCAGAAAATAAAAAAGCAGGAATTATCTTGGGGTTCCCAAATAATTCCTGCTTTCCTTTTAGTAAAATATTTCCTAAAACCCGAAAGTTTTTACTCGTTAAATCGTATTAAACTGAGCATCATATAATCGCTTATAGGCACCATTATCTTGCGCTAAAAGCTCATTATGCGTCCCAGTTTCTGCGATGCCCGTTTCATTTACAACGATAATTCGATCGGCATGCTTAATCGTTGCGAGTCTGTGCGCGATAATTAAAGTCGTTCTTCCTTCCGCTAACTCTTCTAGCGAGGCTTGAATCACTTGCTCTGTTTCCGTATCAAGTGCTGACGTCGCTTCATCTAAAATTAAAATCGGTGGGTTCTTCAAAAACATTCGCGCAATAGCTAACCGTTGTTTTTGTCCCCCAGAAAGTTTGACTCCGCGCTCACCAATGATGGTGTCAAGACCATCTGGCATTTCTTCTACTACCTTGGAAAGATGGGCAAGTTTCACGACATGCTCGATTTCTTCATCGCTAGCGTCTAATTTTCCGTACGCAATATTTTCGCGAACTGTACCGGAAAACAAAAAGACATCTTGTTGCACGACACCGATTTGTGCTCGTAAAGACGGTAAAGTAAATCGTTTAATATTTTCACCGTCAATTGTAATCTCTCCAGCTGACACATCGTAAAAACGTGGTAACAAATTACAAATCGTCGTTTTCCCAGCTCCACTTGGCCCAACAAAGGCAACGGTTTCGCCGGCTTTGATAGAAAGATTTATATGATTTAGCACATTTTTCCCATCGCTATATTCAAAAGATACATGGTTGTAAGCAATGTCACCGCGGAACGCCTTGGCTGGTTTTGCGTCTTTTTCGTCTTGGATTGCTGGTTCTGTATCCATGACTTCTAGGAATCGCTTAAACCCTGCAAAGCCTTTTGGATAGCTTTCGATTACGTTGTTGATTTTCTCGATTGGTCGAATGAACACGTTTGTTAGCAAGATAAATCCGACAAATTCCCCGTATGATATTTCGCCATTAATCGTAAAATAAGCTCCGAATAAAAGGGCAAATAAACTAATCAATCGCATCAGAAAATAGTTAAACGAAAAACTCAAGCCCATCACTTTGTAGAACATTAATTTTGACTGACGATACGCTTGGTTGAGCACTCTAAAACGCCCTTTTTCATGTGGTTCGTTGGCGAATGCTTGCACGACACGCACCCCGCTAATTGCATTTTCCACTCCAGCATTAAAATTCCCTAAATCTTTAAAAATCCCGGTTGTTACTTTGGTCATTCGTTTGTTGAAGTAAACAATTAATACAGTCAAAATCGGTACTAGAATAAACGTCGAAATCGCTAATTTCACATTGATATTCAACATTAAGAAAAAAGCACCGAAAAGGGACATAATCGAAATAAAAATATCTTCTGGACCATGATGCGCTACTTCACCAATTTCAAATAAGTCAGTCGTCATTCGTGACATCAATTTTCCGGTTTTCTGATTGTCGTAAAAGCCAAATGGTTGTTTTTGCAAATGACTGAATAAATCTCTACGCATATCTGTTTCTATGTTAAGACCAAGCATATGTCCAAAATAAGTGACAATGTACTGCATAAATGTGTTAAGTATGTAGAAGAATAATAAGGCAAGTGCCGCAGTAATAATCAGCCCAAAATCTTTTCCTGGAAGTAATGTATCAATCACGTGGTTAACCGCGACTGGAAAAGCCAGCTCCAAAATAGCTGCTAAGACGGCGCAACCAAAGTCAATGATAAAAAGTGTTCGATACGGCTTATAATAACTAAAAAAGCGTTTTAGAATAACAATCCCCCCTTAAAAATAGTCATGGTTCCCATTATAGTGTAAAATAACTAAAAAAGCGATATCGTTTTTGGAAAGGAGGCAACTGATGAAACGATTAGAAAAAATTTCTTCTATTGTTCCCATCCTGCTACGAATCACCCTAAATCTGGCGCTTATTATGGTCGGTTTTACCCTTGTTGCTTTTTTAATTAGAGAGGCATTTACGATTTTCAATAATATTTTCTTTTTAGATACAGACGTTTCTTACTATTATATGACACAAGATATTTTGACGTTTTTCCTTTACTTTGAATTTATTGCGCTGATTGTTAAATATTTCGAATCTCATTTTCATTTCCCGCTGCGCTATTTCATTTATATTGGTATCACAGCGATTATTCGATTTATTATTGTCGACCACTCTAGCGCAACTTCGACGCTAATACTTTCAGGCGCGATTCTTTTACTCGTCGCTGCACTGTTTTTAGCTAATACAAAGATGCTTAAACGAGAAGGGTAAAAAAACAAGCAATCCTATTTTCGGATTGCTTGTTTTTATTTTCTATTCTTTACGACAACGCTTCTGGCTTTGTTGTACGAGTAAGTAAACGCCACACGATATGGCAATAATTCCGAGGCACGTAATTAATAAATTTACCGAGCTATCACCTGTTTTTGGCAAGCGATCTTTCGTCTCTTGTTTTTTTTGTTCAACTTTGGTTAATTTCAATGCTTTTGGTTCGATTTTTGCTTTTGATATAGTTCGCTTTTCTGTGGTTTCTATTTTTGATTTCTTTATTTTTGCTTTTTCTACTGGCGGATTTTCTGGAACAGCTGTATCAGGTAATGGTTCCATGCTTGGTGCTTGCTCAGGCGCTTTTTTTTGATAAATGATGTTGATTGTTTGTGGTGATTCGGTAAAAACGCCAAGAATTTCCGAATCGTATTTTAATAAAGTATAACCTTTAATTTTTTTCATCGGAACATTGTATGCTTCGTTGAAAAGTCCGCTCAAATATAATGACGGGGCAATTGAAGTATTGTTTTCATCCAGATAATTTACAGTGACTTGATTCGGTTTCCCGAACTCTGGAATGGTAGAAATATTCTTTTTATAGCGAAAAATGATATGCAAGCCATCTATGCTAATGTCTTTTCTTACAAATGTATAGTCAGGTATTGTCTCTAAAATAGCTGCTTCGCTATCGATGATTTCTACTACTGGTAATAAGTCTTTGCCAGTTTCATCTACGTAGCTTACATCGATTATTTTATCATATATGTAACGCACGATAATCCCAGTATCTGTGATATTGCCTGTCGCATTATGAGGTATTTCTCTTAATTTATAGCCAGGAATATCTTTTGGTGTAGATACATAATGATAATCAGTTAATGTATCTGAAGGAGCAATCTCGGCTCCGTCTGCATCAACATATTCCACTTTAACCGTGAAATTATTTGTGGCTGCACTTGCTTTTATAGGTGAGATAAACCCACTCGCCAATCCTACTGTCATTATTAATGCTAAGATTGTTATCACTATTTTTTTTACATTTTTACTCACTGACCATTCCTCCAAAGTTCTCATACATTTTGCAACGTACATTTAATTCATCTGGTAAAAGTACATACGATACAAATTCGTTTTTTTCATCTACTAAAACTAAAAAATCAACAAATCGAAGTTCGGCCCAGTTTTTCCAAAATGATAGAAAAAACTTTAATTCTGTAATATTGTTTAAGAGCTTCGACTTTTGCGTTAAACTATATTTCAATTCATCAATATAGGGCGTAAAAATCAGCGTTTGTTCGATGGCACCACTTTCAATATGCTTTGAAATAAAATAATGCCACTTTCTCAACATTTTCAACTTCCCTTTCAAAAAAGCGTCACTGTCTTCTGCGGAAAAATGTTCCTTTGAATTAGGGCTAATCTGACTATCCCCAACTAGTTCAATCGTTATTCGCCGGCTATCTTTCTGCAAATTCTCAAGCAACAGCATTGTTTCCCGAAAATATAATTGTTGAAAGGAAATTTTAACAATAAAGTGCTGATTGGGATAAACTTGTAGAACTTTTTTAACTTCCATTTCATACCAATTGATAAATTTTCCATACTCTGTTTGATTTGTAACACATAACAAATGCGTAGTTAGATCTTCCAAGAGATTTTTAGTTTTTTTAATAGCAACTATTTCTTTTTTGACTAAATCACCACTTTTAGTATCATACTCATTTTGAAGTAGTAATTGATATTTTTGATTTAATATAAAAATCTCTCCTTTCCAAAAAAGCATGTGAAAATTAGTACATTCCAAATAATACAACATATGTGCCATAAAACTCATTTGGTCTTATATATAAGACCAAAAAAAGATACCCTATTACGGGTACCTGCTTTACTTTAAACTATTTGGATATTCTCTTTTTCTAAAAACTGTTGAAGTAATGTATTATAAAGTTGTGCAAGGGATTTGTAATCCAGTACATCTAAAATTCGAATGGCACTTTTAGACTCTTTTAAGCCTTGTTCGACCTGGTCATTTTTCATCCAGATTAAGCCTTGATAGTAATTATGCATAATCCGGTAAAAAGCACAGTCATGCGTAGAAGACAGTTCGTGCAGTATTTCTAATAATTGCGCGGCATATTCTAATTGATTACGGGTAATTAGTTCTTCAATTATATTGGATAGAAGCGTGGAAAATACTTTTTTGCCACGATCGTAATGTTTATATTTTTCGAGTGACTTCAAGACCAATTGAAAAAAATAAATTTGTACATCTTCTTCAAAATAGTCCACTGAATTAGCGAAAATCCGAATTTCTTCTAGTGTCCATGATTGGACTTTCCACAAATACGTTTGGATAACTGCTTTATCTTTCTCAGAAACAATACTAACGTCAAATCGATTATTTAATAGAAATTGTTCATTAATTTCCATTCTTGAGTGGACAATTGCTTTTCTTAGATTGGCTCTATCTCCTGTTTGCTGCAACACTTCTTGGTATAATTCTTGTAAGTCTGCCAAACTTTTTTGATTAGCTGCATTTGCAAATTTGTACCAAAAATTGTCTTCCTCCGCTAAAGAATAACCTCTATTCATAAAGAAAAATTCATCCGAACTTAGCATTACTCGTTCTAAAATTTCTTCAAATAGTACTAATGTAATATCATGTTTTCCTTTTTCAAAACCTATTGCATATGATTTTGAAATTACCCCTGTATAAACTTCTTTTTGCGTCAATCCTTTTGAAAGTCGTACTTCGCGAATTAACTCACCATACGCAACCATTGATATCGTCTCCTATATATCAGTTTCAGAAAATAAGGTTATCTTGTATGTACAATATTAATCTTGTAATCCCCAATATTCGCTTTAGTAGTTTAACGCTTTTACTCTAAAAATGAAACTTACAAAAATGTCACTTACGGGTATTACCACATAAAAAAATCCACCCATAGTAATATATGAGTGGATTTCACTTAATTTTCGACACTACTCGTCTCCATGTTAAAAATCGTGATAGCTTCTGATAAAGCAGAAATTTCTGCCTCTAGTACCGATTTTTGTTTTTTTAATTCATACATTTGTAAAATATTGGTAGCTTCGTTTAAATCTATATTTTCTGTGTTATAAAATTTAATCCATCTTGTAAGAGATGCTATTGAGACACCAAAATCATTACATAGCGTATACTTTGGTGTTCCTTGGTGATACAAATAGACTAGACTTTTTTTGAATTTTTCATTATATAATTTTTTAGGCATGAACAGTTCCTTTCCTGTGCGTTTTTCAGAGTTTAGTAATGTCTCAGATAACTGTTAAATACTGTTTGATTTCAAAGTTCACTGCTGGCTTTATTTTCCAGCAAATGGACTATTCCGCCATTTTCAAGGTGCAGATTACTTTTAATACATCCCGTGATTCCGATATAACTTAGTAACTCTTTCTTTTTTTCATTTTATATAATAATTTTTCTTTTGAATCGCTTAGCAAATTCTTTTACAATTTATTGTCCCTCCCTTTAAATTTTAGTAAATATAGATGCTAATATATAGGATTTCCTTGATGTTATCTCTATATTTCCAACTCGATATCTAAATTATATAAGACAAAGCACCATGTTTACTACTCTAAAAAGCACTTTTAAAATGTGTTTTTTTCTTAAAAGTGGCTAATTTGTGACAAAACTTTGCTCATTTCAAATGAATAAAACTAATTAATTCCCGTGAACCTACCATCACTAACTAATTTTATCGTTTTCATTATACATTTTATAATGGCGCTCCAGCTTGAAATTTAATTTTCTAAAATAACTGTTAGATTAAGATAAATACTAAACTGGTAACATGTAAAAGTGTCTAACTGAAACTTCATTTTATGGTACAATAAGCTACAATATACATAGAAAAGAGGGGCGCCATGGAATTTCTACTTATTTTACTTCCAGTTTTTGGGATCTTCGCTATTGGGTTTATTGGACAAAAGACTTTAAAATTTGATATTCCTAACTTATCTAAACTCACGCTTTACTTAATGTCACCGTTTCTTGCATTTAATACTTTTTATACCAATGCGCTAACGATAGATTATGCATATTTGGCGATTTACATTTTTGCGCTTTGTCTGAGTTTGATTTTGCTTGTCAGTTTAATTAGTTTTTTGCTTGGTTATAACTTGCAAGATCGTTGCGCGCTCATTTTGGCTAGTGCTTTTATGAATAATGGAAATTATGGAACACCTGTTGTCTTGCTTGTTTTTGGGGCTGTTGGGCTTGATATTGCTGTTGTATTAATGGTGTTGCAGCAACTAGCTATGAGTACCATTGGGATTTATTTTGCCGCAAAAGGAAGTAAAGATGCAAATGGAATGAAAACGGTCATGAAACGGGTTGTTCGGATGCCGATTGCTTACGGGGCTTTACTCGGGCTTACGCTTCAATTACTTCATGTTTCACTTCCATCCGCTTTAATGACTTGCGTAAAACTTGTTGGCGACGCTGCTATTCCAACAATTATGATTGTCCTTGGAATGCAGTTGGCAGTTATTTCGTTTAGACGAATCGAACTTACAAAAGTAGGCATTGCATTAGTACTCAAATTACTCATTGCTCCAATCATTGCGTTTGGTTTAACGTTGATTCTCCCTGTTGACGAAATGACAAAACAAATTATGATTTTACTTGCAGCTATGCCAACTGCAGCGAATACTACTTTAATGGCTGTACAATTTGATACAAAACCAGATTTAGTTTCTAGTGCCACATTTATTAGTACAGTTTTAAGTATTATTACCTTACCCATTGTGCTCTATTTTCTTCATCCAGTTTTCTAAGGCGGGCTCTAGCTCGTCTTTTTTGTATAGACCAATTATAAAACAAAACGTTTGCCTTGCTTACATTTAAGAAATATAATAGCTATACCAATTGAAAAAGGAGGTACTGGACTGGTGAAAACTATTGATATGAAATATTTACGCTTGTTAGCAAAAGAATATCCTACTATTGCCAAGACAGCTACGGAAATCATTAATCTCGAAGCAATTATGAACCTTCCAAAAGGAACGGAACATTTTTTAAGTGATGTTCACGGTGAATATAGTGCTTTTGAACAAGTGCTTCGTAATGGTTCTGGTGTTGTAAAACGGAAAATTCGTGATATTTTTGGCGCGGAGCTAGATGATGCAGAGATTAATTCACTTAGTACACTGATTTATTATCCAGAAGAAAAGATGGATTTGCTTGCTAGTGAAACAGAAGATTTGCAGGCTTGGTATCGCACCACACTTTTTCGTTTGATTGAACTCTGCCAGTACGTTGCTTCAAAATACACACGTTCTAAAGTGAGAAAAGCCATGCCCGAAGATTTTGCCTACATATTAGAAGAGTTACTTCATGAAAACTACAATGAAGACGACAAAAAGCTTTATTATGAAGAAATTTTACAACATATTATTTCACTTGGTCGTGCAGAAGAATTTATTAGTGCTCTCTCGTTACTTATTCAACAATTGGTCGTCGATCATTTGCACATTGTTGGTGATGTCTATGATCGTGGTCCTTATCCAGATAAAATCATGGATACATTAATGAATTACCATTCGCTCGATTTCCAGTGGGGTAATCACGATATTTTATGGATGGGCGCGGCTAGTGGTTCTAGGGTTTGTGCGGCTAATGTTATTCGGATTTCTGCCCGTTATTTAAATTTAGATATTTTAGAAGATAGTTACGGTATTTCTCTTCGCCCCCTGGCCCTTTTTGCCGACGAAGTGTACAAAGACGATCCTTGTACTTACTTCCAGCCCAAAAACGAAGAAAATATTAACTATAGTAATGCAGAAATCACGCAAATTGCTAGGATGCATAAGGCTATCTCGATTATTCAGTTTAAATTGGAAGGTGAAATTATAAATCGACGCAAAGAATTTGATATGGATCACCGACTTTTACTTCAATTTATCGATTATAAAAAAGGCACAATTCATCTAAAGGGAAAAGAATACCTGTTGTTAGACAGTCATTTTCCAACGATTAATCCAGAAAAACCTTATGAACTCACTGACGCGGAGAGAGAACTTATTGGGAAAATTACTGCCGCTTTTAAAAACTGTCGTCGATTGCAAAAACATGTACAATTTCTATATTCAAAAGGCAGCATGTTTTTAACTTATAATGGTAATTTACTCTACCATGGCTGCATTCCACTCCACGAAGATGGGACTTTTATGGAAATGAAATTACGTGGCGAAAAATATGCTGGTCGTTCGCTTTTAGAGCAGTTTGAAATACTTACCCGCGAAGCATACGTACGTCCAACTGGAACTAAAGAAAAGAAATATGCGTGTGATATCGTTTGGTATTTGTGGACTGGTGCCATTTCTTCGCTATTTGGAAAAAGTGAAATGACTACATTTGAACGTTATTTTGTTGCAGAAAAAGAAACACACACAGAAGAAAAAAATCCTTACTACAAATTGCGTAATAACGAATTAATTTGCAAACAAATTTTAGAAGAATTTGGGCTTGATGGTGAATGTGGGCATATCATTAACGGCCATACGCCAGTCAAAGAAGGAAAAGGTGAAAGTCCGATTAAAGCGAATGGTAAAATGCTCGTCATCGATGGCGGGTTCGCAAAGGCCTATCATAAAGAAACGAACTTAGCGGGTTATACACTACTTTTTAATAGTTACGGTTTACAATTAGTGAGTCATCAGCCATTTACTACAAAAGAGGATGCTATCAAAAATGAAACGGATATTCTTTCCACGCGTCAAGTTATTGAAATGGAAATTAACCGTAAACGTGTAAGGGATACCGATATTGGGGCTAAACTTAGTGAGCAGGCAGAAGATTTAAAATTGTTACTAGATGCCTATCGTAATGGCTTGCTTCATGAAAACCGTTAACTAATAGGTTTTTAATTGTCATAAAACTTTCACAAGTCCCAAAAAGCTTGGGCTGCAACAACTAACACTTATATGAAAACTTATCTCTTCATTTTTCTAGTGCATCTTCTGAGAAAAAAAGTTATATTTAAATAGTAGTTATTTCTTTATAACTCTCATAAGAGAATATCTATTCATTCCCACATCGCTTCTGATTCCCACAGATCAAAAGCAAAAAAGTAGGCCTAGCATCAGCTAGGCCTACTTTTTTTATTTACCTTGCTCCCGCGCTAATCTTCTTGCTTCACGTGCTGCTTTCCTTGCTGCTCGCTCATCATCAACGGGCGCTTTCACATCTTCAGTTGCTTCTTTTTTCTTCCATATTTTCTCTAAATCAAGCCCAGCCATCGTCGCATAGCGTTTAAAGCGTTTTTCTGCATCTAAACGGGTTTTCTCGGATAGTTTTGTTGCAACATCTGGATTTGCTTTGTAAAGCGCTGAGTATCGTGTTTCGCGTTTTAGGAAGTCTTCGAATTGATCGAAATCGACTTTTTTATAATCCATTGTCATTGGATTTTTTCCTTTTTCTTCTAGTGCCGGATTATAACGGTACAAGCTCCAGTAGCCACATTCTACTGCTTTTTGCGTTTCACTTAGCATCGTTTTCATACCGCTTGAAATACCGTGATTAATACACGGCGTATAAGCAATAATTAGAGATGGCCCCGGATATGCCTCTGCTTCTTCAATAGCTTTTAAGGTTTGACGTTTGTTCGCCCCCATCGCAATTTGCGCCACATAGATATTTCCGTAACTCATCGCCATAATACCAAGGTCTTTTTTACCGACAGATTTCCCACCTGAAGCAAATTTGGCAATTGCTGCGGTTGGTGTGGCTTTCGATGATTGTCCACCAGTATTTGAATATACTTCATTATCCATTACGAAAATATTTACATCTTCGCCTGATGCTAAGACATGGTCAATTCCGCCGAAGCCAATATCATAAGCCCAACCGTCGCCTCCAAGCATCCACTGCGATCGTTTAATAAATAATTCTCGGTCATTATAGATGGATTCGAGTGCCTCATTGCCTTCCATCTCACTAAGAAGCGCAAGTTGTAATGCTTCTGCCCGTTCGCGTGTATCTTCTGAAACGTCCATTTGTGTTTGCCAGTCAATAAGCGCCTCGCGTAACGTTTCTGACATGGCTTCTTCTCTGAGTGCTTTTGTCACTTTATTATTTAAAGCTTTTCGCATGGTTTGGTTTGCTAAATACATACCATAACCATATTCTGCGTTATCTTCTAAAAGGGAATTGCCCCACGCCGGTCCATGTCCTTTATCATTGACAGTATAAGGCGTTGCCGGTGCAGATGCGCCCCAAATAGAGGAACAACCAGTTGCATTAGCAATCATCATCCGGTCGCCAAACATTTGCGTTAATAATTTAACATAAGGAGTTTCACCGCAACCTGCACAAGCACCAGAGAACTCCAATAACGGTTGTTCAAATTGGCTTCCAGGTACAGTATTTTTCTTCCCAGGGTTTTTCTTCGGTTTCACATTAATCGCAAATGACCAATTCGGATTTTCTTTAGCTGCGACTTCTTCAAATGGTTTCATTACAAGCGCTTTATCTTTCGCCGGACACGTTTCCGCACATAAGTTACAACCAGTGCAGTCCATTGGGGAAACTTGGATACGGTAACGAAGGCCATCTTTGCCGCGCATTTCTCTTGTCATAAAGCCTTCTGGAGCAGATTCCATTTCTTCTTCATCTGTTAAAATCGGACGAATGGCAGCATGCGGACAAACAAAGGCGCATTCATTACACATCGTACAGTTTTCAGAAATCCATTCAGGAACTTCGAGTGCAATTCCGCGTTTTTCGTAAGCTGCAGTCCCCGGAGGATAAGCCCCACTGACCATACCATTCGAAATTAAATCACCAACAGTCAAGTTGTCGCCTTCTAAGCGATTCACTGGCTCAAGGATATTTTGTACGTAAGCTGGTTTTTCAGTCGTTGCATTTGTTTCTGCTGTTACAACTGGATTTGCCCAGCTTGCAGGAACTTCTACTTTATGCAAATTAGCAACAGTTTGGTCCATCGCGAGAATATTTTTCTCCGCAACCGCCATATCTTTTTTCCCATAAGTAGCGATAGCCGATTCTTTTAAATCAGCAAGTGCTTTTTCAAACGGTAAAATGTCGGTCACTCGGAAAAAGGCCGTTTGCATAACGGTATTAATTCTTCTACCAAGTCCCGCTTCTCCTGCAATTCTCATTGCATTTAATGTATAAAATTGAATATTATTTTTCGCAATATATTCGCGCATTGCGGCTGGCAAATGGCGTTCTAACTGTTCGCCTTCCCAAATGGTATTGAGCAAGAATGTTCCGCCTGGTTTTAAACCTTTTAATAAATCATAGGAACGTAAATAGGCCGAGGTAGAGCATGAGACAAAATCCGCTTGTTGGATTAGATAGGCTGAGCGAATTCGTTTTTCACCAAAGCGCAAATGCGAAACAGTTAGCCCGCCCGATTTTTTCGAATCATAGGAAAAGTAACCTTGGGCGTATAAATCGGTGTTATCACCAATAATTTTGATTGCGGCTTTATTCGCGCCAACAGTACCATCCGAGCCAAAACCCCAGAATTTGCATTGGAAAGTTTTTTCTGAAGTGAGATCACTTGGTCCAGCATTTTCGATAGATAGATTCGTAATATCATCTGTAATTCCAATTGTAAAGCGCGGTTTTGGTTTTTCTGTCGTTAGGTGCGAATAAACACCGAGAATCTGGTCTGGTGTAACATCTTTTGAACCTAAGCCATATCTACCGCCAATAACTAGTGGACGAGTTTCACTATCATAAAGCACACTTTGCACGTCGAGTAAAAGTGGTTCTCCGCCTGATCCGGGTTCTTTCGTCCGGTCTAAAACAGCCACACGTTCTACTGTTTTCGGTAGTTTTGCTAAAAAGTTTTCTGCTGGGAATGGACGATATAAGCGAATATTGAGTAATCCCACTTTCTTGCCTTCCGTTGTTAAGTAATCAATAACTTGCTCAATGACTGGCGTTACTGAGCCCATCGCCACAATGACATCTGTTGCGTCTTCTGCTCCATAATAATTAACTAAGTCATAATCCGTGCCACGAAGCTGATTGATTTCTTTCATATAATTTTGAACCATGTTAGGGATTTCCTCGTAATAGCGGTTCACCGTTTCTCTTTGTTGGAAAAAGATATCTGGATTTTGATTCGAACCTAAAGTTTTAGGATTATTTGGTGTCATTGCGCGATTTCTAAATTGTTGTAATGCCTCTTTGTCGAGCAAATTTTCTAATTCGTCATATTCGAGTACTTCGACTTTTTGTAATTCATGACTTGTGCGGAAGCCGTCAAAGAAATTTAAAAATGGCAAACTTCCTTTTAGTGAAGCCAGATGAGCAACCGCGGATAAGTCCATTACTTCTTGAACGGAACCTTCTGCAAGCATCGCAAATCCTGTTTGACGTGCTGCCATCACATCACTATGGTCGCCAAAAATATTTAGCGAGGCTGCTGAAATTGTTCTTGCGGAAACATGGAAAACAGTTGGCAATAGTTCACCGGCAATTTTGTACATATTAGGAATCATTAAAAGTAAACCTTGGCTCGCCGTGTATGTGCTAGTTAGCGCACCAGCTTGAAGTGATCCGTGAACTGTTCCTGCTGCTCCTGCTTCTGATTGCATTTCTACTACTTTTACAGGTTCATTGAATAAATTTTTCTTGTTCTTTGATGACCATTCGTCCACAAGTTCAGCCATGGTGGAGGAAGGGGTAATCGGATAGATTGCTGCAACTTCAGTAAAAGCATAAGAAATATAAGCTGCTGCCGTGTTTCCATCCATTGTTTTTCTATTTCGCATAAGACTCAACACTTCCAGTCATTCTAGTTTTATAATCATTCTTATTTTACACCACTATCCGCTTATACTCAATGCTTCACAAGGACTAGTAAAAGTGTAGATTTTTAACAAAAAAAGAAACCAGACGTCAAATAGTCTAGTTCCCTTTAGAATTATTCGTTTAATTCCAAAACAGATTCAGCAATGTTGTTCGCATGGTCACCAATTCGTTCTAAATCACTGACGATATCAATGTATAGAATTCCGCTAACGACTTGGCATTTGCCTTCGTTTAAGCGGCGAATATGGTTTTTACGTAATCTGCGCTCTGCTTTATCAATATCTTTTTCTACTAAAATAGTTTCTTCTGCGAGTGCGCGATCTTTTTTATGCATGGATTTCACTGCACGTTCGAAATTCGCGGTTGTTAGCTCAAACATTTCGATGAGTTGATCAGAAGCTTCTTCAGACATTTTTGCTTTATTCTTAATCAGTTGATCGATGTTTTCTACGATGTTTTCCATGTGATCACCGACGCGTTCAATATCACGAACGGTATCAAGCATTAGCGCATGTTCTTCTGTCTCGTTGTTCGTTAGGGCGACAGAAGAAATTTTCGTTAAGTACTCGGTGATTTTTCGGTCTAAATTATTTACGGCTTCTTCCACTTGAATAGTTGACTCCGCGTGCTTCGATTCCCGGTTCACAAGGTATTGTCTCGCTTCTTGCAACCCGAATTTCGCGTAATCTGCCATACGAAGCGTTTCCTCCCGTGCCATTTCAAGAGCGATACCAGGAGATTGGTCAATTAAATTCGTATCCAAATGTTTGGTTTTATAGTCAATTCGCGAGTCGTCGCCAGGAATAAGCTTCGTAACAAGCCATGCAAATGCGCCGATAAACCAGAATTGAATAAAGGTATTCGTAATATTAAACGTCCCGTGCGCAACCGCAATCGTCATTTCTGGGTTTAGTCCAAACAGTCCTTGTAGGTAGGTAACCAGAGAAGTGAATAGCGGTAGTATCAGCATAAAAATGATTGCACCGATTAAATTAAAGATAACATGTGTAGCTGCTGCACGTTTCGCTGCAACACTCGCACCAATTGCTGCAAGAACAGCTGTAATCGTCGTTCCAATGTTATCCCCGAATAGGACTGGCAAAGCCGCTTGAAGATCAATCGCACCTTGTCCGTATAATTCTTGTAAAATCCCGATGGTCGCACTCGATGATTGTACAACTGCCGTGAAGATCGTTCCGATTAACAAACCTAAGAATGGATTCGTACTCATTTGAGCAGTTAATTCATGGAAAGATTCCATTCCAGCAAGAGGTTTCATCCCTTGCCCCATCAAATCTAGTCCATAAAATAAGGCACCAAATCCAAAGAATACTTGGCCAATATTTTTGACTTTGTGATTTTTAAAGAAGAATAAAAGTACTGCACCAGCAGCAATTATTGGTAAAGCGTATTCGGATAGCTTAATACCAATAATAAAGGCGGTAACGGTTGTACCGATGTTTGCTCCCATGATAACACCAATTGCTTGTTTTAACGTCATAAATCCAGCACTTACTAATCCGACCGTCAAAACAGTTGTACCTGAGCTACTTTGAATTAATACGGTTACTAAAATCCCGGCAAGTACTCCCATAAAAGGATTCGTTGTGTACTTATCTAAAATATCACGAAGTCTGTCGCCGGCTGCCATTTGCAGTCCGTCTCCCATGTATTTTATACCGAAAAGAAAAATTCCAAGTCCTCCGATAAATTGAAAAATCATCTGCTGAATATTTATGTCTCCCATGAATATCTCCTTTTTGTTTGTAATCTTGTAATTTCACTCTTTTTTCATCATAAAAGAAAGTAAAAGTAACGTAAATACCTTTTTTTTATTTTGTAAAGTGAAGTCCAAGCAAATCTCTGAAAGTTGTTGATACTAAAGGCTTTATCACGTTCCGAATGTATTGTTAAGTTTTTGTAAAGGTAGGCTTAATAATTTATTTTATTTTCCACTGCGTAATTTGTTAATAAATTCTTTTGCAGCAACTACATTTAATTGTTTGCTTTCTTGTAAAAATGTGGCTACTTTTTCGATTTCATCTGCTTCTGCACCGGCTGTCATGGCTAGTGATTTCGCTTGTAGCGACATATGTCCGCGTTGAATTCCTTCTGTTACGAGTGCTTTTAAAGCAGCGAGATTTTGCGTTAATCCAACGGCACAAACTAACATCGCTAATTCCTTCGCTGATTCTACTCGAGCAATTTTTTTCGAAAGTGTTGCGATTGGATGGATGCCGATAGAACCTCCTACAAAGGCTACTGGCATCGGTAACGTTAATTCCCCAACCAAATACCCCTCCGCATCTTTTGACCACTTAGACATCGGTTTGTAGCTTCCTGTTCTAGCTGCGTAGGCGTGACTTGCCGCTTCTACCGCGCGCCAATCGTTCCCAAACGCCATAATTACCGCATCAATACCATTCATTATTCCTTTATTATGTGTTGCTGCTCGGTAAATGTCTGCATCGGCAAATTCATATGCAGCAATGATTCTATCACGAACCCATTCACCGCTCTGGGTTTTGGTTGCTAAGCTTTCTGGATTAATCCGGCAAACAGCCGTTGCGGTCGCTTCATCTACTAAATTAGATAAAATGCGCATATTGGCTGTTCCGTTCGTCAACATTTCTAATTCTGGCGCTAAGGTTTCGACCATCGTATTGACCATATTCGCGCCCATTGCTTCTTGGGTGTCTACGAGTAAATGAACGATAAGTAACGTTTCGTCATTCGCTGTTTGTGCTGTTCTAACTTGAATTTCAACCGCACCACCGCCACGCTTTTGTAACGATGGATGAGCTTGGTTAGCGATAGCAATTAGTTGTTCTTCGTTCGCAATGATGTTTTCTTTTGCTGCTTGGATATCAGAAACAGAAATCAACTCAATCTGACCAATCATTTTTCGTTTTGTTGCACTTCCAGTTATCCCGCCATTTTGTCCAATAAGTTTCGCCCCAGCGCTTTGGGCCGCCACAACAGAAGGCTCTTCCATCACCATCGGTACCACATAATGTTTATCATTTAAAAGCATGTTCATTCCTAATCCGAGCGGCAGCGAATAAATGCCAATCGTGTTTTCAATCATATGATTCGCTTTATCAAAAGAAAGCGCCCCTGTAGAAGCTAAAAATGCCTGCTCTTCTTCATTTAAGTCGGCATATTCCGCCAAAATTGCACGTCGTTCTTCTACTGTTTTTTTGTAAAATTTATCAAAAGCATTCATAGCTTTATCACCTCAAATTAAAATTTATCCATCTACTTGACTATAGCATATTTCGAAACTGGATGTAACGGTCCCAGAAATCTCCGTCTAATTCAGCACGTTTCTTTGGTTTTTCCCATTTCCCGACTACTTTGCCCTCCGTGATAATCGCCGGTCTGAAAATCCCATTTTTCGTCATAATTTCATCGTGCCATATTTCCGGTAAAACGACGGAGCGATCTCGGTAGCCGATAATCCATTCATCGAAACCAGCGAGTGGAATTGTAGTTGGCATTGTGCCATTTTCAACCAATGTTGTTATGTAATAATCGCCCATTTTAGGCATATCCGCTATTCCTATTTTGGCATCGGTCACAGTTAATCCCGACCAAAAACAAAAATCTTTCAAAGTAGCTGGTGCATGGCTTTGGATGTATCGTTTGGCTAATTCTTTTATTGCTTCTTCTCGAGTGAAATGATTCGTATCAGCCGGAATATGCATCGTATTTCTAAAAGTTTCATTCGGGCCTGAACAAATGACTTTCCGCGAGCTTAAATAAACTAACAGCTGAGCAAAAGGAATCCCTGCACTCGGTAAATCTTTGGTCGCTAAATGAGCCGCCAAGTCTTTTCTCGTAACGGCTTGTTCTGAAACAATTTCCGAAACGACTTCTGTAGCCTTATGAAGAACCTCATCTGTTAAGCCTAATTTCGCTCGGTATGGCTTACATATTTTATCTATGGAAGGCGCAATTAAATCCATCATCCAGTGATAATCTTTGGCTGAAAACAAGTGAATTGTTCCGCGCAAAAGCCATGTCCGGATAATTTCACCATTATTAATCGCTTGCTCTACAGACTTTTCACTTGGCGTCGTCATTCTACTCCCAACAGCCCAGAGCGACTGACCATAGTTTTGCGATTGCATTGCTCCAAAATGAAAAACAATTCTTTCCGGAGAGTCACTCCACGCAGTTTGTATTAATTTCTGACTTTGAAAGCGGTTTTCTATTATTGTTTTTGCGTCCATCTGTTAACCTCTTTTTTTAGTTTATTGTAGCATAAAAATCCCCTCCAGTTCGATAAGCTGGAAGGGATTTTTTCACTATTAGAAATTAAAGTTGTCTGGATCTGGGCCAGTTCTTTCGTCTTTATTTAAACCGCTGATTTTTGCTACTTCTTCTTCGCTTAATTCGAAGTCGAAAATATCAGCATTTTGGATAATACGTTCTTGGTGAACGGATTTTGGAATAGTCACGACACCGATTTGTAAATCCCAACGTAAGATAACTTGTGCAACTGATTTACCATGTGCATCGGCAATCGCTTTGATTTCTGGGTTAGAAAGTAATTTCCCATTACCTAGTGGAGACCAAGCTTCTACTACAATGTTGTTTTCAGCACAGAATTTACGTAATGGTTCTTGTGTTAGTTGTGGGTGTAATTCAATTTGGTTTACCATTGGCGCAATTTCCGCGTCTTCCATTAATTCTTTTAGGTGATGTTCGTGGAAGTTACATACGCCGATTGCGCGAACGCGTTTATCTTTATATAATTTTTCAAAAGCGCGCCAAGTGTCTTTGAATTTACCTTTGACTGGCCAGTGAATTAAATATAAGTCTACATAATCAAGTTCTAATTTACGTAAGCTTTCATCAAATGCAGCCAAAGTGGATTCATAACCTTGCTCCGCATTCCAAAGTTTCGTTGTTACGAATAAGTCTTCTCTCTTAACGCCAGACTCTTTAATCGCTTGACCAACGCCTTCTTCATTTTTGTAAGCAGCAGCTGTATCAATACTAATGTAACCAGCTTCAATCGCCCATTTAACAGAATTTACTGCTTCATCGCCGTCCTGCACTTTCCATACGCCAAATCCTAAACGGGGCATTTCTACACCATTTGCAAGTTTTACTGTATCTTTTAAGTTCAATTTATCCGCCTCCTAAAAGTAATAACACGTTTACTATACACCTTAGAGTATACTCAAAGGCAAACATTTGGCTTTTCGATTTTCAAGGTGCTATTATTAAGAAAAAAGAGGTGGTTTTAGTGCAACAAACAATCAAAGAAGCGTCCGAACACACGGGTTTAAGCGCCCATACGATTCGCTATTATGAACGAGAAGGATTAATCCCTTTTCTAGCACGCGATAAAAATAATAACCGGATTTTTGATAATGATGCCCTTCACTGGCTTGAATTACTCACCTGTTTACGCGTCACCGGAATGCCCCTTGCGAAACAAAAAGAAATTGTTGAACTAACTAAAGGCGGTGACGGTACTGTCTCCGAACGCATCGCTGTACTGAAAGAACATCAACAAGATATGTACCGCCGGCAAGCAGAGCTAGACCGAGCATTTAAAAAAATCGAGAAAAAATTAGCTTGTTACGAAGAGTTAGAACAAGCAGTAAATAAAAGTGTGGACCAGTTTAGCTAACTGATCCACACTTTTTTATAGTTGTTTTTTCTTTTTCCGATGTCTTTTAATAAGATAAATAAGTAGACCAATGATTGCGACAAGTAGAATCCCACCAACAATCGCAATGTTTTTTACGTTTGGTACAGTGACTTCAAAATACATTTCGGATTTTTTGTCGAGCGGCACATCCCAAGTGAGCTTCCCGCCATCCACACTTTTAGCATTGTTCTCTCCAATTGACGAAATCGGTAAATCCAAAATAAATGTATAATCAACTTGGCTTAAAATTTCTTTTGGAAACGGAACATCCGCCACTTCTTTTTTCCATATCTTTTCGATGTCAATATCGGCATCTACTTTGATTTTTTGTGTGAAGAAACTTTTGCTATTGGTAATTTTTACCCCAAAATCTTCCGGTTTCATATCGCTTTTCGTTGTTTCATTTTTATCTAGTTTCTTTTCGATATGATAGCTTGTATTTGATTTTTTATCTACTGTAAATCCAGCTTCTTTCAGTTTAGCTTCTACTTCATCCGAGTAACTTGAGGCAAAAATCCCTGCTACAGAAGAAATATCGATATCAAAGGAAATGGTCGCTTCCCCTTTTTTATCCACTTTTACTGTATTGGTTACATCGGCACATCCAGCAAGAATTAGAACTAAACTTAGTACCACTGCGAAAATAATTTTTTTCATTGGTTGGCCTCATTTCTTATTTTTGCATATGTTCATATTCATGACCGCTAAGTATGATTTCTCCAGTCACATGAAATCCTAGACGTTCATAAAGCCTCTTGGCATGCGGATTTCCTTTGTCACAATTTAGTCCTACTACTTTTTCACCATCTTCTGCAGCAATTTCTGTTAATTTTGCAAGAAGTGCTGTTCCAACACCATGACCGCGATATTTTTCGTTTGTAACGATCGAATCTAAGTACCATTCACCAGGAAATGTTTCTTTATCGGCAAATATTGGTTCTTCGTATCTAATGCCGTGTTTCTTTGCAATCTCGTTCCAAGCGCGGTCGATTTCAGGTTCGATTTTCCCAGGATAGCCTGCCAAAACTCCCGCAATATCCCCGTCCTTCTCATAGACATGCAGATGTCTATAACTATAACGATAATCTTCTGTCTGAATCGCTTCAATTAGCGCATTTGTAATCGCTTCTTCCGTCTCTACTTCTAAAATAGGTAATTCCATATCTTTCCATATTACTAGTAAAAGTGGTGCTATTTTTGGTGCATCTGATTTTTTCGCATGTCGAATCAATTTTACATCCTCATTTCTAATTTCATTGTCTCATTTTACTATTCTTTCCGCCCCACTTGCAAAAATAAAATGCTATTAGGATCACTTTCCTCCAAATAGCATTTTATTCTTATTGCTGTGCAGCTTTTTGTAAGAAGTCTAATGCTTTACTTGTTAAATCTGTATCTTCCATAATTTTAGGTTCTTCTTGCGTTAATAATTTGGTTAGTTTTTTCGTATCTTCAACCGTTAAATATTCCAAGTTTTTCAAGCTGTGTGCTATTGGTAAAACTGATTTCATGTAAGCTTTTAGTGCTTCCAAGCCTAGATTTTCTGTCAAAATACCTTGACGTAATAAGAGCCTTGCTTTATCAGTAATATCTACATCTAAACTCACATCATAGCCTAAATGTTGTTGTTCGGTATCATGATTGTCTAAAAAATGTACTTCAATGGCAATCTGTTCTACGTCATACACCCGTAAACGAATGCGCATATCTGACTCAAAGACTAGTTTTATACGAAAATCTGCCCCTAGCTCCTCGTTCATTTCTACTACTTCCCCTATAAGCCAAGCATGAAAAGCTAGTAGTTTTTGACGTACTTTATTATTTTTAATGTGTTCCAAAACATATGGTAGCACAATTTTATTTGCATCATCTGTCCAGTAAGTTGGTAGATCTCGCCAATATTTTTCTGTATCCGCACTCGTTCCATTGACTAGAAGAAGCGGATACGGATAGGCACTCATATCACAAAATTGATTTTTTTGAAGTTCATATAAAAATGGAATCGTTTTTTTCACCGTTTTACTTTCGATTCCAAGTTTTTCAACAAGTGGTGCGATAACAATAGCAATTTCTCCGATTACTTCCTCGGCCCGCATTTGCGCCGCTTCATTGTCTGGATAGCGTGTACCGATGTTTTTACCAAAGTTACGCTCTAATAATGCGGCTACCAATTTTTCTGTTTCGTTCATATAGTTGCCCTCCTTCAAGCTTTTGCTCTTTTTCGCTGAATAAGCTTTTGAATTTCTACGAATAGGAGTGGGAACATCGAGAGGATGAATGCGAGAATCCAGTGCGTTAAGCTCATTTCTACTAAGAAGAACATGTTCGCAAGTGGTGGAATAATCGCAAGTCCTAAAATAATCAACATCGAACAAATCGCGCTAAAGAACAAACCACGGTTAGATAAAAATCCGATAGTGAAAATCGATTTATCACTTCTTACATTGAAAATATGCGCGACAGATGACCATGCTAGAATAACGAATGCCATTGTCATTCCAACTTCATAGCTTGCACCAATCGAATTATTAATCGTTACAAACTGCCCGATATAAAATCCTGCAAGTGTCACAATCGTAAAGACAACCGCTTGTGTCGCCATTTTCTTGCCAAGTCCATTCGCAAAGATCCCTGCATTTTTTGGAATTGGCTTACGCTCCATAATCGAGTCATCTGCCTTTTCACGACTTAAGAAGAAGCCTGGAATCCCATCAGACACAACGTTGATTAATAGCAACTGAACAGCTACAACCGGCGCGCCCCAGCCAAGAATAATCGCAATTAACATAATGAAAATTTGAGAAAAGTTTGTACTTAGTAAAAAGTAAATCGTTTTGCGGATATTCTCATAGGCTGTACGCCCTTCTTTGACTGCATCTACAATCGTTGCAAAATTATCGTCTGTTATAACCATATCTGCAGCGTTTTTAGATACATCTGTTCCGGTAATTCCCATTGCAGCACCAACATCCGCTGCTTTTAGAGCCGGTGCATCATTTACACCATCACCTGTCATCGTGACAATTTCACCATTTTTCTGCCAAGCTTTAACGATTCGAATTTTATCTTCTGGACTAACACGCGCATATACCGCATAATCTCGAATGTTTTTCTCCAAATCAGCTTCTGACATTTCAGCCAGTTCTGCTCCAGTAATCGCTTTGTCCCCATCCGTTAGAATACCAATTTCTTTTGCAATTGCTGATGCCGTTACAATATGGTCACCAGTAATCATTACAGTCTTAATACCCGCTTTTTTCGCCGCTAACACAGCCGCTTTACTTTCCGGTCTCGGTGGGTCAATCATCCCAACCATTCCCGCAAACGTTAAGTCTGTCTCAAGCGCCTCACTAGACAAGTCTGTCGGCATTTCCGGATATTTTTTATAGGCAACAACTAACACCCGAAGTGCATCCTCCGCAAAACTGTCATGCACCCGCTCCGCTTCCGCTAAAAACGCCTCGGAAAAGTTTACGGGAATGCGGTCAAAAGCACCTTTTGTAATGGAAAGAAATCCGTCTTCTACTTGGTGAATTGTCGTCATTAGCTTTCTATCTGAGTCAAAAGGAAGTTCGAACACGCGTGGATATTTAGCTTCCAATGCTTTTTTCGTTGTTCCTTTTTCTTCTAGTAAACGGATAATCGCGCTTTCGGTTGGGTCACCAATGATGGTTTCTTCGCCGTCTGTAACATCAATCGTCGCGTTACTGGAAAGGCTCAACATTTCTAATACTTTTTGTTCTGCAGTATCAAATTCAGCTGTTGCTTTTATCGGTGCGTGGTCTGCTGCCCAAATTTGTTGGATAATCATTTTATTTTGCGTTAATGTTCCTGTTTTATCAGAACAAATAACTGAAGTATTTCCAATTGTTTCTACTGCAGGAATTCGGCGGATAATCGTATTTTTCCGCACCATATTTTGAACGCCGTAAGCAAGTGTCAATGTCACAATAACTGGCAATGTCTCAGGAACTGCTGCTACAGCTAGAGAAATCGCGATCATCAACGTTTCAATAATCGTTTCACCGTAAACATATACATCAATTATAAAAATTAAAATACCTGCTAAAAGTGCTACAATACTAAGTCGTTTTGCTAATTCTTTTAAGCGAAGTTGTAAAGGCGTCATCAGTTTTGAGGTGCTGTTTAAAAGTCCAGCAATTTTCCCCATCTCTGTTTCCATCCCAATTTCTACGACAACCGCCGTGGCGCGCCCATTCGTTACAAGGCAGCCTGAGTAAAGCATATTCAGACGGTCGCCAATTGGCGCTTTTTCCGAAACAACCGCATTTGCGTCTTTTTCAACTGGAACACTCTCACCAGTTAACGCAGATTCCTCGACTTGCAAACTGCTACTAGAAATAATCCGTGCATCTGCTGGAATCATATCTCCTGCAACAATTTCAATAATATCCCCTGGTACTAATTCCGTTGCGTCCACTTGCATCCGCACACCATCACGAACGACCGTCGTTAAATGCGCATTCATACTTTGAAGTGCCGCAAGTGCTTTCTCGGCGCTGTTTTCCTGGTAAATTCCGAGCACCATATTCAACACGACAATTCCTAAAATAACAACCACTTTCGCCCAACCATAACCAGTCGTAATCGCTAAATAAGCGGAAATCGCCGCTGCAAAAAGCAACACAATCGTCGTAATTTCAACTAAATGGTGACCAATTTTTTGAAGAAGTGATTCTTTCTTCCCCTCTTCAAATTCATTCGTCCCGAACTCTGCATGTTTTTGTTTCACTTGTTCTTTCGTTAACCCTGTGTCTAAATTCGTGTGTAGTTTGCTGAGAAGTTGCTCAATTGACTCTTTTACCCAAAGCATACATCTACCTCCTACGCACCTACTCCCAAAAGCAAGTACTTACTTTATTTTATTGCAAAAAAATATTAATTTAAATATATCCGATTTCTTAGTGTAATTGTATAATATATCACGTTTATTTGCAAGTATTTTGTTTTTATTCACAAATCCTTATTATTTTGAGACATGACTTCGCAGTAGATTAGGCTTATACTAAAGCTATTAATTGTATAGGAGATGATGAGATGTCTTTTGCAGTTCCATACTTAGTTTTTAACGGAGAAGGTCAAGATGCGCTAACATTTTATGCGGATGTGTTTCAGGCTGAGATTACAAGCGTTCAGCGTTTTAAAGAGATGAACAATTTTGATGGCAATGCCGTTTTTGGTGAGCGATTGATGCATAGTCGTTTAGCAAAAAATGGGGAAGAATTTATTTATATTACCGATGCGCCTTATGATGGTTTTACAATTGGCAATCGGGTGACAATCTTGATTAACTTTGAAACAGAGGAGGATATTAAGTACGCCTATGAAGTTTTGAGTGCTACGGGCAAAGTGGAAATGGAGTTGCAAGTGGCGTTCTGGGGTTCGACCTATGCGCAGGTGACGGACCAGTTTGGGGTGTTTTGGCAGCTTAATTTTGGGTGAGATTTAGAAAACCAGTTACGCCAGGAGTTTGGTGGGTAACTGGTTTTTGGTTTTTTAGAACAAGAAAATAACTATGGAGGCTATAAATATGCTGTGGGTCTTGATTACCTCTAAATATTGAGCACTCTCAGCTACTAAACTAAAATCTTATTAACGATATTGTATTCCTTACCTAATGTTTCTTTCAAATGCTTTTGAACTTCTATGAACTCATGAAAAAATTCTTCCTTTTCTTTCTCATCTTTAAAAGCTTCATATCGAAATTCAATTTCAGTATCTATGAACAATTTATCATATTCATCTTGTTTCAATTCATCCGGCAAATCATTTTCCTTTAAAATCCCCGCATCGTTATATACCCAAACAGGATAACATTTATAATCTAAAAACAGTCTTAATTCTTTCATTAAAATACGCTCCTTTATTTGATTGAAACAGGATTAGCACCAACAATGAAACCATTCTTGCCTACTGTAATCGCATTCTACATTTTCTTCATATAATCTTGATATGGATCATCTATATTATCTCCGACTTCTTCAATTGCATCTTGTATTTCCTCAAGTATTTCTGGTGATATTTCCGAAGTATCCTCAATAGATTTTTTCATTTTATTATAAGTATTTTTCAAGCCTAAATTAATTAACAATGATGTAATAATATCTACATCATCATAATTTTCTGTGTTCCATAAATTATATAACTCATTGTCGAGCTGTCCTCTCAAAGGTTCTTTTAAAATTTCATAGGTATCTACTTGCCTCATAGTCAATTCATCAAGAATATCAAAAAACTCTTTTTTACTTAATTTGCTTTGCTTAAAGTCCTTGAGTGCTTGTTCAAATAAAAGATATAAATCCTCCGCTGATACCCATGGCATTTTAGAATAATCATCTTTTTTCATAATTTTTTTCATATTATTACCTTCCTTTTATTGGAATATGCACTTCATTTGAGTTTTGCTTTTTTGTCCATCCTTTATTTATTGTTACTTGTTTACTTCCTATCTTAATTTGAGCAGTCCATCTTGAACCAGAAGCTGAACCAGGAAATTTAGCAGCTGCAATAGGGTCTGGTTCATGCCACCTAATTATCGCTTTTTGTCCATCAGCTAATTGAAATTCATACTTAGCACCATTCTTCAAGGTATCTGTAGTTTTAAAAGTGTTTGGTGTTCCTTTTGGTATTATATAACCCAAATCTTTTAAGCTTATTTCTCCTCTTTCTAAAAGATGTTCAACCACTAATCGTGCTTGATCTCTATTTAAGGTTGCTACAGAATATCTTCCAAGATCAACTTCTACTTTTTCTGATTTCTTAGCTATTATTTTTTTATTCCTCGCCGCCGCAATACCAAAGCCTAATCCTAATGCCATATCGGTTAGTCCAGCGTCATCCATCGCATCCTTCACGCTAGCTACGTAAGCAGAGGACCTCAGTGTCGCCTCGGAAAACCCGGTTACTTTTTGACCATTTAAGTAGTTGACGCCGTCTTTCCATGCATCATTTACTTTGCGCTCTAGTTCATCACCGGAAAGATTTGTGTACAGAATAGGGTCTAACTCGGCTCCGTTCTCCTCTAGAAAAGCTTGGAGTTCTTTATTACTGGCACGTTTGCCATTCCGTTCCAATAGCCACATCGTGACGGTTTCGCCTTTGTCATTCACATAAGTATAGGCGAATAACTGATAGTCTTCGAATGCTTCTGGGAAGGAATCTTTGGCGTTTTCTTTGCGTGCTTTATCCATCGCTTTTCTCATCAAACTAATCGATGCATGAACGCTTTTAGGTACAGCATAGGTGCCTGTTTTCTCATGGAAGGTCACATTTTGTTTCAACTCTTGCACCGCTCGTCCTGTGGAGTGAATGAGTTCGGTTAACGCACTAAAAAACTGGGCGTGACTTTGTTCAAAGGCGATGTACCTCTCTAGTATATCTTCTTTTTCGATAGCTTGCAGTAATTGCGTGTGCGCACTTCTTGCTTGGACTACGTAGACTTGTTGCATATCCGGTTTCGTATTCGGTGCAGTGAGTTGGCGATGTAAATCTTCTTCTTTTCGCTTCAAACTCGCCACTTTCGCCATCGCTTCTTGAAGGATTTCCGCATCAATTCGTGCGGAAGGCGAGCTGTCGACTTGGCTACCAAACTCGCGTATGTATTGTGCTAGACGTTCTTCACTTTCTTCTAGAGCTTCTAAAATACTTTGTGCAATAGAGGGATAACTGGAAGCAAAATAGCTTTGGGAAGCTGATACTGCTTGCCCTTTTAAACTTTTATCTTGCGCATACTTGCTTGCTGCTTGTTGAATTCCGCGTATCATCTTTTTAGCCTCAGCATTACTGCTTCGTAATCCTTGAAGAAAGCCATTGAGTTCTGCAATGTCGATTCGACTCATTGGTTCCACTCCTTTCGCAAGGAGGCTTGTTTGGTCTCTATATCGTGCATTTCTGCTCTAGTAGTCCGCGCTTCTTCTTCCAAATGAACACGTTTTTCCGACAAATCTTTTCGCCATGCCATCGCTTCTTCGTGTTGTTGTTCTTCTAGATAGCGGTGGAAACCATTCGCTTCCTCCCCTTGCCAACCGCCTCGCAAGAAGTCCAATAATCCTTGTTTCTCCATTTCTAATTGGTGACTATCTTCTTCTAACCATTCTTGTTCCACTTGTTTGCGCTTAGTCTGCCCCAGATTATCTTGTAAAACATCCTGCGCTTTTTTCACTTGTTGTAGTTGCTGTTCTAACCGGCTGTGCGTGCTGTCCATCTATCGCACCTCCAGCTGATTTATTTTCTGTCCCATCGCTTGATCTTGTTTCGCATAGGCCATGCCCATTTTCTTTAATCTACCCGCATCTTGCTTTGTCACGGCTTGGAAATCTTCTACCACATCGACCAAATCAATTAATGCAGACCGTAACTGATTGATAGAATTCGCTCGTGAGTATGCCATATTTCCACCTTTTAACGGCAAATAGCTTCCCGCGCTTTTGCTGTCTAGCTTCGAGGCATGTTTTTGGAACATTGCTTCGTTGACTTTTATCTCTCTCATCTTGGTGATTCCTCTCTATGTCTAGTTTTCCACCCTTCTATTATAGCATCGTAACTACTTTCCTTTTGTGAGCGTTTTGTGAACCTCTGTGTATAAATATAGCCAACTACAGAACAAATTAGTGCATTTTTTGACTTTACCTTTGTAAACAACATCGCAACTACAAAAAAACAGTTATTCTCTACTTTATTAAGCAGAAAATAACTGTTTTTATTTTATAACTCTAACCCTGCAATCACATTCTTAGCATCTGTCATCATCTCTTCAATAACATCTTTACAAGGTTTGATTTCTGTAATTAAGCCAGCGATTTGACCGGCCATGACGGAGCCGTTGTCTGTGTCGCCTTCTTGTACTGCTTTTCGTAAAGAACCTAAAGTTAGCTCTTCTAACGTGTCGCGATCGGCGTTTTCTTCTTCTAAACGGATGTATTCTTTAATCATTTTGTTTTTAATCGAGCGAACAGGGGCACCGGCTTTTCTTCCGGTAACCATTGTGTCGCGGTCGGAAGCTTTAATCACGGCTGCTTTAAAGTCTGGGTGTACTGGGCATTCGTCGGTTGCTAGGAAGCGTGTGCCGATTTGGACACCTTTTGCACCTAGAGCAAGCGCTGCGACGATTCCGCGACCATCTGCAATTCCACCTGCGCCAATGACTGGGATAGTAACGGCATCCACGATTTGAGGTAAAAGTGCCATTGTTGTTGTTTCGCCGACGTGTCCGCCTGCTTCTGTTCCTTCTGCGATAACTGCATCTGCGCCCATTTTTTCCATGCGTTTAGCAATCATCACGGATGGGACAACGGGAATCACGATAATTCCAGCTTCTTTCCAAATTGGCATGAACGTTTTTGGCGTTCCCGCTCCGGTTGTAACGATTCCCACTTTTTCTTCTATAATTACTTCGGTTAATTCGGCAATATTGGTCATCATTAGCATTAAGTTGACGCCAAATGGTTTATCTGTCAGTGCTTTTGTTTTTTTGATTTCTTCGCGTAGCATGTCGGCAGTCATTCCGCCAGAAGCGATAATTCCTAAACCGCCTGCATTAGATACAGCGGCTACAAGTGGAGCTTTGGCAATTTGAGCCATCGCACCTTGGATAATTGGATATTTAATATTTAATAAGTTCGTAATGGACATCTTTTTCCTCCTGCGTTCTTGTTTGTTTTATCACAATTTAGTATATCAAAAAACAGCCCTATAAACTAGAGCTGTTTTTCGCCATTAATTGGACTCTTCAGCATCCACAGCGAGCAAGACACAGCCAGTAATTCCAGCGTCATCTTCTAACTTTGGAGGAACGATATATTCATCTAAATCCGGCAATTGCACATAATTATTAACGAGTGCTTTTAATTTTTGGCGGACAAGTGGGAAAAGTTGGCGTTGTTTCATGACGCCACCACCTAACACGATTCTTTCTGGAGATAAGATAAGCGTGTAATTCATTAAAGCTTGCGCGATATAATGTGCTTCTAAATTCCACACTTCTTCATTATCCGCAAGTTCTGCCGCTTTTTGACCCCAACGTTTTTCAATTGCTCCACCTGCTGCAAGCCCCTCTAAACAGTCGCTATGACTCGGGCAACTTCCTGTGAAACGATCGCGCTTATGTCGGCGCACCATAATATGTCCCATTTCTGGGTGGGAGAAGCCTTCAAGAATTTTGCCTGAAACAACTGCTCCACCACCGATTCCTGTTCCGATCGTTAAATAAATACAACTATCCAAACCTGCTGCCGCGCCTAAACTTACCTCTCCTAAAGCGGCTGCATTAACATCCGTCGTAAAACCAATAGGTACATTAAATTCTTTTTTCATTGCACCAACGATATCATAATTGCGCCATGCAAGTTTTGGTGTTTGCGTGATATAACCGTATGTAGCACTTGATTTCCGAATATCAATCGGTCCAAATGAGCCAATCCCAATTGCTTTTAATTCATCCTCATACTGTTTAAAAAATTGAATGACTGCTTTCATTGTTTCTGCTGGCTCCGTTGTCGGGTAGCTCTCGCGCTTAATAATTTTCCCTGACTTTTCTCCGATTGCTACAACAAACTTAGTTCCGCCTGCTTCAATTGCTCCATAAACCATTCAAAAAACTTCCCTTCTCGTAAGTTTTATAACGCTTTCATTTTACAATAGATTTCTGGAAAAAGAAACTTATTTTCTAAAAACTTATAATTTTAATTCTAAATACCTAATTTAACAGATATTTAAATACAAAATTTACTTCTTAAAAATCCACTTCACAAGTCGCGCATATTCACCAAAAAATGGAGGGATTTCAGATGGATTTAATCCGTATTCCATATTATTTTTGATGCCTTGGTTGTACCATTTTTGCAGATCATAGCCGCGCTTAAAATAGCTCCAGACAGACTTTCCTTCTGAGCTTAAGGCATATTTGACGGAAGTTAAATTGTCTAGCTTATCCGCCACGATTAATGCTTTTTCTTCTAGGCTGCCAGTGCGGACTTGTTCAATCGTATGGGCTTTTCGTTCTTCCCAAGATAACGTTTTATTTTCTGTATGAGACGCTACTAAATCAGCTACTTCATCACCAAATGTTGCGCGAATATCGGCATCGGTCATTTCCGTATCCTCAACGGCATCGTGCAGTAATCCCGCAACAACAACTTCTTCGCGAAAACCAGCGCGGCGCAAAATTCTCGCTACGTTCAACGGATGCGAAAAATAAGGCTCGCCAGTAATTTTGCGAACTTGGCCACTATGCGCTTTGATCATCATCTGTCTCGCTTTTTCATACATAAAAAGAAGCCTCCACTCAGAATCTATGTCTATACTATACAAGATTCGAGCGAGGCTTTCTAGTTTTTTAATTATAAAAAGTAATTTCACGACCATTTAAATCTTGCACTGGTCGACTTGTATTACCAATTGCTTTTTCAAATTCAGTGAAATCTTCTTGGCCAAGTGTCTTCGCATTTTTTAACACGATCCAAGTTACGCCTTCCACGGTTGGTGGTGTTGTCCGTGAACCTTGGTACGTATAGAAAACACGTTCTTCTGGCATAAATTCATTCACGTCTAAAGTAATTTCCCGTTCTGTTTCAAAATCAGCGAACACTTCTGGGAAATAGGTTGGTAAATCTTTGAATTCGACATTATTTGTATTATCAATTTCCATCCAAGCACTCATTACAAGCGTTGTGCCGTCTGGTTTTTCATGAACAAAATGCCATTCAATCGGATATACATAACCGTCAAGCAAATGCTCCGCCGGAATATGTGCATGGAACGATACAAGCGGATAATACTCGCCGTTAAAGCGTAACCCTTGTTCTTTGTCATGCGGAAAAACATGCACCGATTGTTCAATTCTTCTAATCGTATAGTCTGTTTCTTTATAGTAAAATTTCATTGTTGATGGTTTTAATTTCACAACGTCAGCTTGTTCAATATCTACTGGCGATTGTGCCTTTCCAGTATGTGCGATTTCAAAGTCAGAGCAGATATGCCCCCACATTTCTGGCCCAGTCTTTTCATCGTAACCCCATAACACTTTCTCCTTAGTCATAACCATTTCTCCTTTTCGAAAAAAATTGCGTAACATTATTTTAGCGGATAGCTGATCTATTCCACAAGTTATATGCTTAATGTTCGTGTTTTGACTTTGGTGTGAACTCACGTGAAGATACTGGTGGCTTTATTTCCGGTACATCTTAAACTCCAAAAATAATTCATTATAATACGACAGCATTCGTTTACCGAGGTTATCATATACTTCTAAATTATTCAGTTCATCCATATCCGGATAAAAACGTTCATCACTCGAAATTTCTTTTGGTAACAATTCGACAGCTTTTGCATTTGGTGTTGCATAGCCAACATATTCAGCGTTAATTGCCGCATTCTCTGGTTTTAGCATGAAGTTAATAAATTTATGCGCGCCATCGACATTTTTCGCCGTTTTTGGGATGACCATGTTGTCGAACCATAAATTGGAGCCGTCTTTTGGAATTACGTATTCTAAATCTTCATTTTCACTTAACATTTCCGCCGCTTCTCCGGAGAAAGTAACCGCGACACCCGCCTCATTGTCCGCCATGAGAAGTTTAATCTCATCGCCAACAATTGCTTTTACATTCGGTGTCATCGTTTCTAGCTTGTCTCTGGCAGCTTGTAGGTGAGCTTTATTCGTATCGTTCAGTGAGTAACCGAGACTATTCAGCCCAAGCCCCATCACTTCACGCGCCCCATCAATCAGCAAAATTTGGTTTTTCAATTCGGGATCAAATAGCGCATTCCACGTATCGAAATTTTTATCCGGGAACATTTCTTTATTATAAATAATGCCAAGCGTTCCCCAGAAATAAGGCATCGAATATTTATTATCATCATCAAACGATAAATCCATAAAACGCGGATCAAGGTATTTTTCATTTGGTAATTTGGAATGATCAAGTGGGATCAACAAATTTTCTTCTTTCATTTTGCTAATCGCGTAATCACTTGGCACCGCAATATCAAAGGTCGTTCCACCTTGCTCAATTTTCGTCATCATCGCTTCATTAGAATCAAATGTTTGGTAAATGACCTTGATGCCTGTTTCTTTTTCAAATTTAGTAATGAGCGATGGATCAATGTAATCGCCCCAGTTATAAATAGTCAGCGTATTGCTCCCAGCATAGCCCTCAGAGCGGTTCATCGTTGTTGCAAGTAGCATCATTAGGAGTGCGACAACAATGACTGGCACAAAAATTTTCAGCAGTTGCTTCATTCTTTCGTCGCCCCCGTCCGAATATTTTTACTTGTATTACGTTGGTTGATAAAGTAATAACCGATCACGAGAATAATCGTGAATAAGAAAATCAGTGTCGACAAAGCATTGATAGAAAGCGAAATCCCTTGTCTAGCTCGGGAATAAATTTCCACTGCCAATGTCGAGAAGCCATTTCCAGTTACAAAGAACGTCACCGCAAAATCATCTAGCGAGTACGTTAATGCCATGAAAAATCCAGCTAAAACGCCTGGCATAATATACGGCAAAATAACCTTAGAAAGAACTTGCCACTGGCTTGCACCTAAGTCGCGCGCCGCATCCATTAACGTCGGGCTCATTTCTTGCAATTTCGGCAAAATCATCAATACGACAATCGGAATACTAAAGGCAATATGCGACACTAGGACGGAAATAAACCCTAATTTTACGCCTAAAATCGTGAAGAAAATCAAGAAACTAGCACCGATAATAACGTCCGGGCTAACAATCAACACATTATTCAAACTTAAAAGCGAGTTTTTCGCGAATGGTTTTGGCATAAATTTAATCGCTAGCGCCCCGCAAACGCCGATAATTGTCGCAATCACCGAAGAAAGCAGCGCAATTACAAACGTATTTAAAACAATAATTAGTAGGCGCGTATCTTGGAAAACTTCTTTATAATAACCAAGCGTAAAGCCACTAAAATTATGCATCGTGCCGCCTTTATTAAACGAATAAAAAATCAAATAGAAAATCGGCGCATATAAAATCACAAAAACAAGCACTAAATAAATCGTACCCCATTTACTTTTCTTCATTTACGCGCACCTCTTTTCTTTTTCGAGCCTGTTAGGAACATAATTAAAATCATCGCAATAATTAAAAATACGCCAATTGTCGAACCCATTCCCCAGTCTTGCGTTACTAGGAAATGCTCTTCAATCGCTGTTCCGAGCGTAATGACGCGGTTTCCTGCAATTAATCGTGTAATCATAAAGAGTGATAGTGCTGGAATAAAAACAGCCTGACACCCTGATTTCACGCCATCAGCAGTGAGCGGGAAAATCACCCGTCTAAATGTTGTCAAACTAGATGCGCCTAAATCGCGCGACGCTTGAATCAACGTCGGATTAATTTCCTCAATTGCATTAAAAATCGGTAATATCATAAACGGAATAAAAATATAGGTCGATACAAATAAGAAACTAAAATCCGTAAATAAAATCTGTTTCGAACCAATTCCAATTATTTCCAAAAATTGATTCGCCGCCCCGTATGTCCCAAAAATCCCAATAAAGGCATACGCTTTAAGCAGCAAATTAATCCAAGTTGGTAAAATAATAAGTAGCAACCACAATTGTTTATGTTTTAGTTTCGTTAATAAGTAAGCCGTTGGATACGAAATCAACAACGTAAAAACAGTAATTAAAAATGCGTACCAGAACGAACTAGCCGTCATTTTTAAATATACAGGCGTAAAAAAGTGAATATAATTATCTACCGTAAAATTGCCATCTACATCAAAAAAAGAATAATAAACAATTAATAAAATCGGCGCGACTACAAAAAGTAAAATCCAAAGTACATAAGGAACAAGGTAAACTGTACGGGTGCGTCTATTCATCACTGCACCTCATCGTAGCTATCAAGCCGCTTATCGAATTCTTCCTCCGTTTCCCCGAGACGCATAACATGAATTGCCTCTGGTTCAAACGCTAAGCCAATCTTATCACCCACACGAACTTTTCTCGTTGTGTGAACAAGCCATTCATTTCCATCAGTGTCGATACAACCTACTTCATAATGCACACCACGGAAAAGCATCCAGTCTACGGTTACTTGCAGTTGACCTTTTTCAGCCGAAGTAATCTCTAAATCTTCCGGACGGATAACTACTTCCACGACTTCATTTGGGCGGAAACCTTGGTCGACACATTCAAAACGTCTTTCCACAAATTCCACTTCGAAATCTTGTATCATTTTGCCATTAACAATGTTCGATTCGCCGATAAAATCTGCGACAAATTTATTAATTGGCTCGTCGTAAATATCAATTGGCGTACCACTTTGTTGAATTTCACCTTTATTTAACACAAAAATTTCATCACTCATCGCAAGTGCTTCTTCTTGATCATGTGTCACAAAAATAAACGTAATCCCAAGACGCTTTTGCAAATCGCGCAATTCATATTGCATTTCCGTACGTAGTTTTAAATCAAGCGCTGATAGTGGCTCATCAAGTAAAATAACTTCTGGTTCATTGACGATTGCCCGTGCAATCGCGACACGTTGTCTTTGTCCACCAGACATTTCGCTAATTTCTCTTTTTTCGTAGCCTTTTAAGTTAACAAAGCGCAGTGCTTCTTTTACTTTTTCGTCGATTGCATCTTTTTTTAGCTTTTTAATACGCAGACCAAAAGCCACATTTTCATACACATTTAAATGTGGAAATAACGCATAATCTTGGAAAACGGTATTTACAGGACGTTTATTGGCAGGAATTTGGTTAATTACTTTATCCCCTAGATAAATTTGTCCCTCTGAAGCTTCTAAAAATCCAGCTATTAAGCGCAAAATGGTCGTTTTCCCGCAACCAGATGGGCCAAGTAAAGTATAAAACTTCCCTTTTTCTATTTCAAAGCTGACATTGTCAAGCACTGGTGGATCATTATCAAATTGTTTTGTTACGTTTTCAAAACGAATAATTGTTTCTGTCACAATCATTTACCTCCCTTATAAATATGACTCTGTCGCTACTAAGATGAGTGTCGCTTGTTCATTCGATCGATTAATTATTTGATGTTCATCTGCGGCGTGGAAATAAATTGCTTCCCCTTTTTTGGCTACATACTCATTTCGACCAAGCAGCACGGTCACTTCCCCTTTTAGCACGTAGGCAAAAGTTTCTGAAAGTGATGGTTCGAAGCTTTTAAAACAGCTATTTGCCTCTATTTCAAGTAGCACTGGTTCCATTTCTTTTTCATTCGATTCTGGAACAAGCCACTTAATTCTGTAACCTTTTTCTTCATCTTCAAAGAAAGTATGCTCTAGTTCTCCGTAAATTACTTTTTGATTGTGTTCTTCTTCATCAAAGAAATCTTTCGGAGTAGAACCTAACACTTCCAAAATAGCAAATAACGTTTCGATAGAAGGAGAACTCAAATCTCGTTCTAGCTGAGAAATATATCCCTTCGTCAAATCCGTTCGTTCGCCTAATTCTTCTTGTGTCAAATTCTTACTGAGCCTAAGATTTTTTATGCGTTTGCCAATTTCCATGTCAATGTCCTTTCTTTCAAGTTTAGTGATAGTAAACCTCAAGTCACAGAAGTTTACTAATATTAAACACAAAGTTTACTTACAGCAAGCTACATTATACAACAAAGCTTCCACATGAACAATAGTTTTTTTGAATTTCTCTAAGATAGACAACGTTTATTTTTAGTGCTAAAATTTCTTTAATAAAACAGCTTAGGTGGCAGATATTCATGAAAAAATATCGCTTTTCAGAACTCAATATCAATATAGGTACCGTGCTTCTTATAATTATGATTAGCTTTACCTTTATTACTTTTATAATAATTGGAATGACACTTCCGGTACCATGGGAATATTTTGTTATTCTTTTTGTCATAGCCCTCATGTTCTCAGTATTTTTCAAGAGGCTTTTTCCAAGTAACTTTTCTGTTAGTGAAGAAGCTTTTTACTATAAAGAAAAAGCATATCCTTATAGCGAATATCTTATCGAATGCGATGCTAAATTAATTCGCTTTAATGGAGGCTCCAGAGGGATGCCTTACTATCGAATTGTTATCATAAATAAAGATACACGCGCAGAAAAACTAATTCGAGTATACAATGCAGAGCGTAGATACAAGAACGCAAATAAGCATATGCAAGAACTAATGGAAGAACTGCGTAATGAAATCAATCAATATCAAGCTTAACTAAAACATCTTAGGTGGTGCACAAAAATGAAAAGCTACCCTTTCTTTAAATATAATATGAATATCAAAACATTTTTTATGTTTATTGTTTGTTTTGCAATACTTAGCCTTGGACTGTATTTTTTTATTACCTTTGAGTCACTCCGTATTTGGCAATTTTTTGGTATATATACCTTTTTTAGCGCGTATACTATTTACGTACTGACTACTTATGTTAATGGTACTGTTTCCGTTAATAGTCATGCGCTCTTTTATAAAAAAGGGTTTTCGGATAAAAAGTATCTTTTCAATCAATATATGCTGGAGTGTGACACCAGATTGCACGGGCGGACCACTTCTTTTCTTCCCTTTTACACAATCAATATTCTTGATTTAGAGACAGGTAAAGAAACAAAAATTAAGATTCGTAATGCAGCTATCGTTCACAGAAATGGCAGAAAGAACTTCCATTTAGAAATAGTAAATCTCGCCGAACAATTAAAAAAAATACAAGCTAAATAGAAAGCCCTAAGAACAAGACACTGTTCTTAGGGCTTTTTGTCATTCTAAAAAATCATCATATAAATATGTTTCAATCATATTTAAATTTTGGCGTAAGTCTCGGGCTAAGTCTCTCGAGATCCCGCCTTTTTCAAACATATTCTGAATAATATCACGTTCTAATTGGAAAGCCAGCACTTGGACTTCGCGTTTTTTCTGTTCGAATTTTGCTCGCTTACCTCTTGGACTGTGCTCTTTTCTTACGCGTTCTAGGAAAATAGTATGTTCGGTAATTAATGGGCCAATGATATCAACATTCTCTTTCGTTAGTTGTTCTTTGAGTTTAGAAATAATGAGTACTTCATTTTCTTCGCGTAATTGGCGAATTGCTTGGAATCGTTCGCTGTCTTTAGAAATACCTTTTTTCACTTTATGCGTGATTCTACCCCATTTTTTCGGGTGAATGACAAGCATTATTAGACGATAAAGGAACATCCACGCTGTTTTTATTTTTGTCCGGAAGCGCTGTTTGATCGCTTGTTCCATCATATTAAGATAGTGTTGATAACGATAGCTATCTGTAGCAACAATGCGTCCTTCATCGGTCATTTTTTGGGTGTTTTCACGTTCCCACTGGATGATCTCTAATCGTTTGGCACGTTCTCTTTCATCCATGCCTCGATTCGAACTATTATTTTGCTGTAAATCGTAAATTCGTCTGCGATAATCTTCAATTACTTCATCCGTTGCCGCTTTCGTTTCAGGTAGCATCTGTTCTTTTAATTCCCTGATTACGTTTCTCAGGATTCGAATCCGGGTTGCAGTTTCAGCTCGTTCATCTTCCGTTGTCACTTCTTCACTTTTGGCAAGTAACGGTAAAATAAATGTCGCAATCACTAATGTACAAAGAATAACACCTGATGCGATAAAAATAATTAGCGAGCGCTGCGGAAATAGTGATCCGTCATCTAAGAAAAACGGGATTGCGAGCGCACTGGCAAGTGTAACTGCCCCGCGAACACCAGAAAGCGATGTAAGTACAACGGGTCTAAACTTAGGTAGCTGTGTTTTTTTATTTTGTTTCTGTCTTTGTTTTGCGCCGATGCTCCACGATATGTATACCCATAAAAAGCGCAGTAAAATTAAGGCAGCTGTGATAGACAAAATGTAAGCCATCACTTGTAAATTACTACTTCCTGAATCATTCCAAACTACTTCTGTAATCGCAGGAAGTTGTGTGCCTAAAAGTAAAAATACTAAACCATTTAAAACAAAAATGATCACCGACCAAGTACTTTGCGAAACGACATTTAATTTCACCGACTGAGGATCCATTTTCTTTTGTTCCATCGAGTGCATAATTCCGGCTGCAACAACTGCCAAAATCCCAGAAACATGGATTTCTTCTGCCGCTAAGTAAATAATAAATGGTGTTAAAATTTGGATAAGCATATGAAACGTAACATCTTCCATGCCAAGGCCGCGAACCCATTTTAACAATCGGAATTTTAACCAACTCAAAATGAGCCCAACTAAAATACCACCAATCGCAATGACAAAAAAGCTAATACTTGCATCCATAAAACTGAAAACGCCGGTCACCATCGCTGCAATCGCGAACTGGAATGCCACGAGTCCTGACGCGTCGTTGATTAATGCCTCACCTTCGAGCAAATTCATAATTCGTTTCGGTAAATTAATCCGCCCAGAAAGAGAACTAACTGCTACAGCATCCGTTGGCGCAAGAGCCGCTGCTAAGGCAAAAGCTGCTGCTAGTGGAATCGTCGGAATCATCCAGTGGACAAAATATCCAATCACGACAACCGTTGCAAATACAAGTCCGAGCGCTAATACTAAAATCGGCATTCGCATACCCCAAAGAGCTGCTTTGTCCGTCTGTCTTCCGTCATTAAATAGCAATGGCGCAATAAACATCACTAGAAAAAGTTCTGGATTTAATTGCAAATCAAACGTAATCGGCATAATGGCAATTAATACACCAAGGCCAATTTGGATTAGTGGTATCGAAACAAAGGGAACAAACCGGTTGAGTAAATTAGAAATAAAGATGGCCACAAGTAATGCTAAAACATATAAAAATATCTCCAATATGTATCGTCCCCTTTCGTTTTTTCTCCTATATTATTATGAAGCAAAATAACCTAACTCGCAAATATAAAACAGCTTTATTTCTATGCATCCATCCCGCTTGCAAAGAAATAAAGCTCCCTATTAGATTATTTTTCTTTTTCTTTTTTATATTGATCAATTTGATCGTTTAAGTTTTTCATTTTTTCATCTAAATGGGTGATAATTCGTGCGGCGTCTTGTAATTCTTTTACTAACTCAATTGGTGCTTCTTGTTGATATTTATAATAAATTTTATGCTCCAAACTCGCCCAAAAATCCATGGCAACTGTCCGAATTTGGATTTCCACGGTCATTTTCTCGGAACGATTTGTCAGGAATACAGGTACTTCGCAAAGTAAATGTAAACTCCGATAGCCATTAGGTTTTGGATTCGTTACATAGTCCTTTACTCGTTTGATAGTGATATCACTTTGCCCTGCAAGCATTTCGTGAATTCTAAAAATATCTGAAACAAAAGAACAAGTAATCCGAATGCCCGCAATATCGTGTACATATTTTAGTGCATTTTCTGGCGTGATATCCACCTTTTTCTTTTCTAATTTTGCTCCGATACTTTCTAGTGACTTCACACGTGACTTCAAATGTTCCATTGGATTATAATCATGAATAAATTGAAATTCTTCATTCAATATCTTAAGTTTCGTGTTGACTTCTTCTAACGCAAAACGGTGAAGAAGCATAACATTTCGCCAATTTTTTAGCTCATCTACTGATGGTTGTTCCATGAGGACACTCCTTCCATATGTATAAACTTCCTATTCCATGTTACTACAAAACCGAGGTCAGTGTAACTATATGTCTAAAGTTTCACCACTTTCTCATGAAATTTTCATAAAAAAGCCTAGAATAAAAAATTTATTCTAGGCTTTTCTTCTATTATTATGAAGTTACCGGGCAACTAATTACTTCGTCTGTATTTGTGACAAGCAGTAGATTACGATTATAATACTGACCATCGCTTTTTAGAATCATGGTTTTTTCTGTGTCGTTGTAATCGATAGTTAGCGCTTCTTCTAAAAACATTTCTGTCCATCGTTTAATTAGCACTGGACCAATGTTTGATTCAATTTCGTCATCTTCCGCTGTTTTCTCTTCTACTAATCGCAATGTGAAAATACCGCTATTTTCGCAAGAACAGCCTTCTGTATCATAATACAAATGTAGCCGCCCTTCTAAATTCGACCGTAGTGCAGCAAGCCGATTTTTAGCGCTATCTGTAAATGTTATATACATAACTTATCACCTCTAGCTCTATTATACACCCACATTTCCAACTTTACCTCCGCACTGCTCACATACGATTAATTTCACAAATTATACATTGGGTTTTCATTCATTTGCGTGGTATGATAGAAATGTATTTACAAAGGGGGAGAAACACGCAGATGACCGCTTATCCACAATTCGATGTTATTTTAAAAGCATTAAATTTGTCTAGCGTAGGAGTAATTATTACAGATCCTGAGCAAAAAGATAATCCAATTATTTTTGTTAACACTGGTTTTGAAAATATTACCGGCTATGCTAAAGAAGAAGCACTTGGCTCCAATTGTCACTTTTTACAAGGAGATGATACTGACAAAAAAGAAGTTGCAAAAATCCGTCATGCCATTAACGAAAAATCAACTGCGAATGTTTTACTAAAAAATTACCGAAAAGATGGTACTTCTTTTATGAATGAACTTACGATTGAACCGATTTACGATGATCATAATCATCTCTATTTTGTTGGCATTCAAAAAGATGTGACGACAGAGCACGACTATCAGCTGGAACTCGAGAAATCATTAACAGAAATCGAGAAACTTTCCACGCCAATTGTTCCGATTAAAGAAAACATTTGTGTGTTACCACTGATAGGCTCGCTAACACATGACCGTTTTCAGCATATGTCTGAATATGTGAGTGAATACATGGACCATGGCAAGGAAGATTATTTGATTATGGATCTTTCTGGTTTAGCTGAATTTAATGAAGATGCGGTAATGAATCTTGTGAAGTTCCACGGATTTATGAAATTAACTGGTGTAGAGCTCATCATCACCGGAATATCGCCAAAATTCGCCATGACATTAATTCGCTACGAAGAAAACCTAGCCAGCTTAACTACATACAGCACAATCAAAGAAGCATTACAATTTTACTAAAAGATATTGCAAAATAGCCCGTTTTCCGTTATTATGGGTAAATAATCAAATATAAACCCTCATCCAAATGGTGAGGTAGAGGTTGCGAGATGCACTAGTAATTTTTTCGAGGCGAAACAAAGACGCCGACGACAAAGAATGAACAGGTTGATCGCCGAAGTGACTATTTTCTCTTTGTTTAGAAATAGTTGTTGGGACAGTTTCCTAAAGGGGCTGGACTGCTATAAGAATTTGTCGAAATTTCTTATAGGTGTGCTATCTGACAAAATGATGTTGGTAAAATACGTAACAGCCAATTTCTTGCAGATTGGCTGTTTTTGCGCACTTCCTCTGATAATAGAAAGGGAGATTAATAGTGAAGAAAGAAACACATGGCGAGATTCGTCGTGACTTAAAAACAAGGCATTTGTCCATGATTGCCATTGGTGGTTCAATCGGGACGGGATTATTTTTAGCAAGTGGTAATGCGATTCATACAGCAGGACCTGGTGGCGCTTTAGTTGCTTATATAGCAATCGGGATTATGGTGTACTTTTTAATGACAAGTTTAGGCGAAATGGCTACTTACATGCCTGTATCTGGTTCATTTAGTACCTATGCTAGTCGATTTGTTGACCCAGCTTTCGGTTTTGCGCTTGGTTGGAATTATTGGTTTAACTGGGCCATTACACTTGCGGTTGATATTTCCACTGCTGCAATTATCGTTCAATTTTGGCTACCGAACACCCCCGCTTGGCTATGGAGCGCGATTTTCTTAATTTTGATTTTCGGCTTAAACGCGCTTTCGGTAAAAGCATACGGAGAATCAGAGTATTGGTTTTCAATTATTAAAGTGGCCACGGTTATTATTTTCCTTATCGTCGGCGTGCTTACTATTGTCGGAATTCTTGGCGGCGAAGTTATTGGCTTTTCTAACTTTACTGCTGGCGATGCTCCGTTTAAAGGTGGATTTTTTGCCATCTTAGGTACCTTCTTAATTGCTGGATTTTCTTTCCAAGGGACTGAAATGGTTGGTATTGCAGCTGGTGAAAGTGCTACTCCAGAAACCAGCGTGCCAAAAGCGATTAAACAAGTATTCTGGCGGATTTTGCTATTTTATATTTTTGCGATTTTCATTATTGGGATGATTATTCCTTATACTAACCCGAATTTACTTAGTGCCGAGGCAACAGATGTGGCAATTAGCCCATTTACACTCGTATTTGAAAAAGCTGGTCTTGCATTTGCGGCTTCCGTAATGAATGCGGTTATCCTGACTTCTGTTTTATCTGCTGGTAATTCAGGTCTTTACGCTTCCACAAGAATGCTTTGGGCAATGGCTCGTGATAAAAAAGCGCCTAAATTCTTGGGTAAAGTAAACCGTCGTGGCATTCCGATGGCTGCTTTAATTGTTACGACGATTGTTGGTGCAATGACATTCATTACAACGCTAACAGAAAACGGCACAGTGATTTATACGTGGTTACTTTCCGCCTCTGGTTTAACCGGATTTATTGCTTGGGTCGGCATCGCTATCAGTCATTACCGTTTCCGAAAAGCATTTATCAAACAAGGACATGACTTAAGTGAACTAAAATATAAAGCAAAATTTTTCCCATTCGGACCTATTTTAGCACTAATTTTATGTATTTTAGTTATTGTCGGTCAAGATTACGCGGCATTTTTGAAACCAGAATTTACGAATCCTGCTTGGTGGCAAAAAATCGGTATTTCTTATATCGGCCTCCCTATTTTCCTTGTTTTCTGGCTATCTTTTAAATTTACAAATAAAACAAAAGTTATTCCACTGGAAGACTGCAAATTTGATCAAAAATAAAAAAACATCTCTTGTTCATTCATTTTTACTTGAATGATACAGGAGATGTTTTTATTTACTCTTTTTCAGTAAGGTTTCGACTTTTTTATTTAGGCGAATTAATTCTTCTATTTCGTTTTCGGTTAGGTTTTCGAATACTTTCATCATGGCTTTGTACATAAAAGCGTTTGCAGTGGAGCGTTTCGATAAGTCTTCTCCTTTTTTCGAAAGCTTGAGTGTTAAATCCATGCTGTCATTTGGAATTGTTTTGTTTAATTTCACTACTAAGCCAAGGCTGATTAACCCGTCAACATTAGCTGCAGCCGAACTTCCAGTAATAATTAATCGTTTCGTTAAATCCGCCACTGAAATACCAGGTGTGCTGTAAATCACATTAATCATGGCAAGTTGCTGAATCGTTAATCCTAAACTCGCCGCATTTTGATCGGCATATCCCGCTGAAATTCGCTGGATTGACCAATAAGTTTTTAATAGTTCACTAATATTTTCTGTATCTGTATTAATTCCTACCATCATCCAACCTCCTCTTGTAACCTATTCTACGCACTTTAACCGAAAAACTCAATCATATTTACGAAAAAAATATATTTATAATACGTTTTTATAGTTGCTTATTAAAAGTAAGTATGATATAGTTTACTTATAAACAGTTAAGCAATTGCTTTTCTAAGGCGTAAAAGTATTTTTTCTCAGGTTTAATTTCTTAGGATTTAGGCTAGATTAAAAGAGAATGCTTTTATAAAAAAACATATTTGGAGGAATGAAACAATGACAGTAGAAAAATGGAACGTAGACCCAGCGCATAGTTCAATCGAATTTCAAGTAAAACACATGATGGTATCAAAAGTAAAAGGTGCATTTAGCGATTTCACAGCGGATATCGAAATGGATCCAGAAGATTTAACTTCTGCAAAATTAAACTTCTCTGTTGCAGCCGCTTCTGTTGACACTCGTCAAGCGCAACGTGATGGACATTTGAAAAGCGAAGACTTCTTTAATGTAGAAAAATATCCAAACGTGACTTTTTCGGCAACAAAAATTACAGCTGACGGCGATGATGAATACGAAGTGACTGGTGACTTAACTATTCGCGACGTAACCAAACCTCTTACACTAGAAGTAAGCTACGAAGGAACAGGAAAAGATCCAAATACTGGCAACATGGTAGCTGGCTTTGAAGCAAAAGGTAAATTCAACCGCAAAGACTTTGGCCTTAATTACAATGCTGCGTTAGAAACTGGTGGCGTACTTATTGGCGACGAAGTGAAATTAAACATCCAAATCGAAGCAAGCAAATAATTGTGGAAACTACGAATAGCTAGCCTATTCGTAGTTTTTTTTGTAGCTTTATTCCCCCTTTTAAGCTAAAATAGTTCTATTGTTTAAAAAAAGGGGGCTAACATCGCTATGGAAAATAAACAAAATGGACAGCTAGGCGGAATCATCGCTGGCGCTCTCGCTTATGTATGTTGGGGTGTCCTTCCGATTTACTGGAAGCTAGTCACAAATGTCCCACCAATGGAGATTTTGGCCTATAGAATTATATGGTCTTTTATTTTTATGTTATTTTTGATCGTTTGTTTGCGAAAAGCTTCGATGGTTTTTCAAGAAACTAAGGACGTATTGCTTAAACCAAAAACGCTGATTGCGATTATTGCGGCAGCTTTTTTAGTGACAGCAAACTGGTATTTATTCATTTATACGGTGAATAGTGGGCATGTGACCGAAGCAAGTCTTGGTTATTACATCAATCCACTTGTAAACGTACTTCTCGCAACAGTTATCTTAAAAGAACGCTTGAGTCGTGGCGAAATTATTGCTGTTATTTCTGCTACTATCGGTGTTTTAATCCTCACATGGCATCTTGGATCTGTTCCTTGGGCGGCAATCGGTATGGCGGTTACTTTCTCGCTTTACGGGCTAATTAAAAAAGTCGTTTCCGTATCTGTTTGGACTGGTTTAACCCTTGAGACAATGATTATTACGCCATTCGCGCTTATTTATGTAATCTTTTTCGCGACCAATGGATTAATGCAGTACGCGGCACAAACCAATATTATTTTAGTTGGCGCTGGTGTCGTTACAGCTATACCACTCCTTCTGTTTGCCACTGCTGCGAAAAAAATTAGCTATACAATGGTTGGCTTCCTGCAATATATCGGACCAACATTAATGCTCGCACTCGGCGTATTACTATTTAAAGAAAGTTTCGATCATATGCAATTGTTTGCATTCATGTTTATTTGGTTAGCACTGATTATTTTCACGATTTCTCACATTTATTCCGCAGCCAAAATTAAACAATTAGCAAACGCCGCAAAAAAATAAATGTTTCCCAGTCCCCTCTTTCGGGAATAATTCTTCTATCAAACGAGAATCTATTCCATAAAAATGAATAGGGGGCTTTTTTCATGAAAATTGGTATCATTGGTGCTACGGGCCGAGCTGGTTCGAGAATTTTAGAAGAAGCAAAAAATCGTGGTCACGAAGTAACAGCCATTGTTAGAAACGCCGGGAAAATCACGCAAACACACAAAGATATTAATATTTTACAAAAAGATATTTTTGATTTAACTCTTTCAGATTTATCAGACCAAAATGTCGTTGTTGATGCTTATGGCATCAGTCCAGACGAAGCAGAAAAACATGTCACTTCCCTTGATCACTTAATTTCTGTTTTAAATGGAACTGTGTCTCCGCGCTTACTTGTCGTTGGCGGAGCAGCTAGTCTGCAAATTGATGAAGACGGAAACACGCTTTTAGAGTCCAAGGGCCTACGGGAAGCGCCTTACTATCCAACTGCACGTGCGCAAGCGAAACAATTAGAGCATTTAAAATCACATCAAGCAGAATTCAGTTGGACTTACATTAGCCCTTCTGCCATGTTTGAACCCGGCGAACGCACTGGAGACTATCAAATAGGAAAAGATCATCTCTTATTTGGTAGCGATGGTAATAGTTTTATCAGTATGGAAGACTATGCAATTGCTGTTTTAGATGAAATTGAACGACCTAATCACTTAAATGAACGCTTTACAGTAGCCGGAAAATAGACTTAAAGTCGAAGGATCACTTTGATCCTTCGACTTTTTTGTACAAAATAAAACTCCCAATTGGCGAAAACTTCCTGTATACTATTGCTATATGTAAAAAAAGGGAGGAAGAAAATGGTTCTACTTGGTGCGCTAGTGAATGGGCTTGGGATTTTGATTGGCTCTGTTATTGGCATGAAATTACATAATATCCCTGAACGTATGAAAGACACGGTCATGAAAGGGATGGGTTTATCCGTTATCGTCCTTGGCATTCAAATGGCATTTAAAACGAGCAACTCGCTTATTGTCATTTTAAGTATTTGTTTTGGAGCCGTTATTGGGGAATGGCTTAATATAGATTATCACCTGAATCAGCTCGGGCACTGGATTGAACGTAAAGTCGGTGCCAAGGGAAAAAGTAATGTTTCAAAAGGCTTTGTGACAGCTACACTTATTTTCGTGATTGGTGCGATGGGGATTATTGGTGCGCTTGATAGCGGCATTCGCGGCAATCATGATGTACTTTATACGAAATCGGTGATGGATGGATTTATCGCCCTACTTCTTAGTACGACACTTGGTTGGGGCGTTATGCTTTCTGCGATTCCAGTGTTTCTCTTTGAAGGCATTATCGCGTTATTCGCAACCCAGATTAATCAATTCGTTCCGGCAGACCTGATGGCACTAATTATAAAGGAATTAACGGCTACAGGCGGGATTATGATTTTGGCAATTGGTCTAAACTTGCTTGGTTTAACCAAGATTCGGGTCGCGAATCTTGTTCCGGGGATTTTAGTCGTTGCGCTGATTGTTACCGGGCTTTATTATTTTTAAAAGAAAAAACAGAGAATCGCTCATCTCTGTTTTTTTAATTTCGTTTAAATGGCGCTTCTACATCTAAACTTATTAAATCTGTATATGTTTGCGGTTTTCGGTAGGCATTTCCCCACGTTTCATTTTCCCGGTAAGTTCGAATCTCGTCTAAATTAAATTCAGCAATAAAAATACCTTCTGAAACGTCCTCTGTTTCAATAATCGTATTATCGCGGTAATCCCCATTTTCATCAAAAACAATCGGGGAAAAAGCAGTGGATCTGCCCCATTTTTCGCCAGGATAGTTTGCCATCGCTACGCCAACCATGTTTTCAAAAGCACGAGAATTTAGTTGATTAAGTCTGGCTGGATTTATATCACAAGCATTTGGAACGAGGATAATTTCTGCCCCTTTTAACATGAGAACTCTGGCGCTTTCTGGAAACTCGCGATCATAGCAAATCATGACCCCCAGCTTAATACCATCAAACTCACAAACTTTAAATTCCTCGCCACTTTGTAGTAATATTTCTAAAGAAAAATCACACGTATGGACTTTGGCATAGTCTAAAATTATTTCTCCTTTTCGGTCAATAATAATAGCAGTATTTTGTATTTTTTGTTCCGTTTTAGACAAATACGTAGCGCAAATGCCAATCTGCAACTCTTTGGCAAGTTCTTTCAGTGTCAAAACATACGCACTGTCTTCTGTGATAGCTTCATTTAACCACTTGGTTCTTTCATTATCAAAATCAGTAGCTAGTGGATGATTAAAAGCATCTTCAAAAGGTGGCGCATAACCATTTGACCACATCTCAGGGAAAAGTACTAAATCTGCCCCTTTTTCATGCGCTTCTTTTATATATTTAATGGCTAATTTCAAATTGGCTTCCTTATTATTTGGTACTGCTTTTTGTTGGATTAATGCGATTTTTATAGTAGTCATATAGCGCCTCCCATTAGTAAATCTTCATGTTATTATAACATTTATTCTTGGAAACAAAAAAACACCAACAACCCGAAAGTTATTGGTGTTTTGCCATATAAAAGCTTACATGCCGCCCATAAAGAATGCTGTTGTTAGTTCTTGCATGAATGCCATATCGTTTTCCATTTTCCATAAAGAATCGTCATCTGGATCTGCTTTTAATTTAAGTGTAACTGTTTTAGCCTCAGATACTGCATCTGCATTTTGAACAGCTTTCGTATAGATTTCCATTGTTTTTTCAGCCATTTTTTGATCATCTGTTGCAAGAGATGGATCAGCTGTTGCTGCTTTTGTTAATTCTTCAACTAATTCTGTTTGAACGCCTTTCATATCAAGCCCTTTAACAGCGAATTGAATTTCTGGACTTTCTTTGTCGTCATTTGTTACTTTAGTAGTATACGAAGTTTTTTCGTTTACTTGTTTGCGAAGTGCATCATAAAACTCATCCACTTGTTTGTCTAAGTTTACATCACTAGAAAAGCTTGCTGTAAATGTACTGATAAAGCTTTCTTTAAAACTAGTTTCAAATTCTTTTTCGAATTTAGAACCATCTTCACCATATACATCTTTTACTTTATCCGTATCTTTGTTGTAGACTACGGCATTAACTGTGATTTCTCCTGCTTTTTTTGGTTCTACCCTTGATGCGCCACATGCACTTAATACAAGTACCATTGCTAGCACAAGAACCATACTAAATAACCCTTTTTTCATTAGTAAATCTCCCTTTCTTATTTGAATTCCACTTCATTGTACAGAATGAAAAGGGAAAAGCCAACTATTTCACAAAAAGTGTCATAAATTATACATATTTCTGAATTAATTGAGGTGAAAGACTTGAATAAAAAGACAAATGCGTGTCGGATTTTAGATAAACAGAAGGTAAACTATGAATTACGTGAGTATGCCTGGAGCGAGGATTCCCTTGATGCGCTTCATGTTGCGGCAGAAACAGGGAATAATCCCGCACAGATTTTTAAAACATTAGTCCTGACTGGTGACAAAACAGGAAATATTGTAGCGTGCATTCCTGCCGATAAGACTTTGCATTTAAAACATTTGGCAAAGATTAGCGGTAATAAAAAATGTGAATTGATTGCGGTAGATACGTTAGAGAAGCTGACTGGCTATATTCGCGGTGGATGTTCGCCGATTGGAATGAAGAAATTATTTCCAACGTTTATTGATAACAGCGCTGAATCGCTTGATACTATACTGATTTCGGCTGGAAAAAGAGGATTACAAATCGAACTAGCCCCTACTGATTTGAAAAAAGTAGTACGTGCGGAGTTTGCGATGATTAAGGAAGAATAAAGTTTTTACAAGGGAGTTTTATTTTTATGAATTTATCTGTTTATGTTGCAAGTGCATTTAGTAAGAATAATAAAGGTGGAAATAAGGCGGGTGTCGTATTGAACGAACCAACACTCGCCACTGCTCAAAAAATGGCCATTGCAAAACAATTAGGCTATGCGGAAACTGCTTTCCTAACTGAATCTAACTGTGCTGATTATAAATTAGAATATTTTACTCCGAAAGAAGAAGTCGATTTATGTGGTCATGCGACAATCGGCACTTTTGCGATTTTGATGCATTTAAATAAAATTCATAAGAGCCAGTATACAATTGAAACAAATAGCGGTGTACTGACGATTACGATAAAAGATGGCACTATCTTCATGGAACAAAATCAACCAACTTTTTATGATACAATTCCCCCCAATAAATTAACAGGTTGTTTTAACTTAAATTTACTAAATACTAACTACCCTATTCAAATTGTGTCAACTGGTTTAAAAGATATATTAATTCCAATTAAAAGTGAAGCAGATTTATATGCCCTAGAGCCGAATTTTGAAGAGGTTAAAAAAGTCAGTAAGCATTATGAAGTAGTCGGAATGCACCTGTATACTTTTAATGCTGACCAAATTATTTGTCGGAATTTCGCGCCACTATACGACATTAATGAAGAAGCTGCGACTGGGACCTCTAATGGTGCTTTGGCCTGTTATCTTTATAAAAATCACTACTTACGAAAAGAAAATTATGTATTTGAACAGGGCTATTCTTTGCACTCGCCTTCCGAAATCTTCGTTAATCTAGTCATAAGTAATAAAGACGAAATAGAGAAAGTGTATGTGGGCGGTAAAGGATATTACTGTGAGATGCAGGATTTAAGCATGGAGTAACTCATGGTAAATATATTCCACTTCACTTCATTTCATTATAATAAAAAAACTGTAGGCAAAGTATTTTTATACTTCGCCTACAATCTCAGCCGAAAAGAAAGGTGTCTTTTCGGTTTTTATTTATGATTTTTCCAAAGAAACATCGCTGAAGATAGTAGTAGAATTCCTGCCAAAAAGTCATTGTATGGATTGGAATCGCCAGTTTTTGGTAAGACAGACGTTTCTTCTTTTATTACGTTGGTACTAGAATCTATTTTAATAATCGGGTTTTTGATTGGTGGATTTACTATTACTACTGGTTTATTTTTACGGTAGATATAATCGATTGATTGTGCTTCCGCCGAAAACACACCATTAGCATTTGTAGGAGTTTTTATCAACGTGTAGCCATCTATTTCTTTAGCTAGTGTATTATAAGCCTCTCCCACACGACCATTTAGAACTACAGAGTCAGCAATTTCTTTACCATTTTCATCTAAATAGTTCACTGTCACTGGTAAGGCGGAAATAGCAATCGGCGTATACATATAAGTTACTGTTTGCGCATTTGTTGTAAAGGTTCCTTTTGCATTTGGAGGTATTGTTGTGAGTGTGTAACCAGCAATTGTTTTCGGTTGAGTTGAGTAAGATTCTCCGATATTACCAGTTAAAACCTCACTTTTCGCGATTTTTTGACCTGTAGAGTTTCTATAATTAACGGTAATAGGTTGGGCTGTCTCAGCGTTTTTCGCATAGATATAATTAATTATTTGAGGTTCTGTCGAAAAAGTCCCCTTGGCATTGGCAGGTGTAGTTGTTAAAGAATAGCCGTCAATTGTTTTAGCTGTTGTCGTATAGTTTTCACTAATATTTCCGGTTAAGGTTTCAGAAGGAGCAATTGTTTTTCCATCTGTATCGATATAATTAACAGTAACTGGTTGCGCTATAGGATCTTTTGTGTAAGTATATGTGACAGTTTGTGGGTTTGTTGAAAAAGTTCCATTAGCATTGGCAGGTGTAGTTGTTAAAGAATAGCCGTCAATTGTTTTAGCAGTTGTCGTATAATTTTCGCCCACATTTCCGCTTAATGTTTCAGTGGGAGCAATTGTTTTTCCATCTGTATCAATATAATTAACAGTAACTGGTTGCGCTATAGGGTCTTTTTTATAAGTATATGTGACAGTTTGTGGGTTTGTTGAAAAAGTTCCATTAGCATTGGTTGGTGTAGTTGTTAAAGAATAGCCGTCAATTGTTTTAGCTGTTGTCGTATAATTTTCGCCCACATTTCCGGATAAAGTAATGGAGTCTGCTAACACTACTCCAGTTGTGTCTTTATATTGAACGGTAACATCTCCTCCTTTTACTGGGGGTGTTACTGTGATAGGAACTCGTACTTTTGCAAAAGGGTTGGAATTGGTTGATAAAGTACTTTTGATTGTTATATAGCCATTTCCTGTGGCAGTAGCAACACCGTTAGTTAGAATGTTATTAGAGGTCCCGTCATCATAATACATAAATTCATGTTGTTCAAATAACGTTCTGCCTGTTTTTAAGCCCAGTTTTGTTTTATCAGGAGTTAATGTTTTTAGATCTGTATTTAATGGGACTTCAATTCTTGCTCCACTATACGTTAGCTGGTCTTGTTTTTGATGATAATCATTTGGTGGATTGTTGTAAAATTCGAGCATGTTATCTGCTTGATTAAAATTATCTAACCAATCAGCAGGAATGTCAGAAACTAATTGATTTCCTGTAGTTAGTAATGAGAGCTTACTTTCCCACTCAGTAGTGAAGATATTATCCGGAAGCGTAATTAGCTCATTATAGCGTACATCCAGCGATCCTAAATGAGGGGATAATGTGGTTATTTCTGAAGGAATCTCTTTAATTTTATTTCTATTTATCTCAATAGAACTTAGAGAAGGCATCTGTAATAGAATCATCGGAAATTCTTGAAAATTATTATTGTCTACGTTGATTCTTGTTAGTTTTGTTAGTTTAGTGATACTAGTTGGAATTTCTGAAATCGTTCCATTAAGGGCAAGTAAAGTATTGAGATTCTTATAATCAGAAATTTTGTCGGGTATTGATGAAGCATCACCATAAATATCTAATTCTTGTATTGTTTCTAAATCTGCGAGTGTAATATCTTCACGATTTTTTGACAAGACTCTTTCTGTTTCAGTGATAAAGGCTTCATTACCATCTAATTCTTGTTCAAGCCAAGAAGTGGATGCCGCCTTCGTTTCGAGCGTATTCCAAGGGACAATGGTTGTTAGCGTGAGAAAACAAATAAAAATTAAAACAAATTTTTTCAAAAAATATAGCACTCCTTGTATCTTGTATTTTAGCAACTTGATTTAGAATAATTATAATATACAAAACAACAAGCCAATGTATTAACAAAAATACTATTATTGCGGATATAGTTCTATTTCGTGTCATTTTTGTGAATTTTATCTAAAAAAGCCACCTATTTTATAGGTGGCTTTACATTAATCATTATCCGTTTGGACGTGCTCGCTACTTGATGATGCAACATGTTTCACTTTCTGAGCTATCGCGCCAACTGGGTCTGCATCCCGCGCTTGTTTTACTTTGTTTCCAATCATTTCGACTGGGGCGCTTTCTCGTACTTGTTTTGCTTTACCAAGGATTTTTTCTCTTGGGTTGAATCGTGTGTTTGTTTCTTTCTCGGTGATTACTTCTGTCGTTTCTAGTTGTTTTCTTGCGATGGAGAGCATTAATTTGATTCGATTTAGTTGGTTCACAGAGCTTGAGCCGGCATCGTAGTCAATGGACATGATGTTAGCTTCTGGATACATTTTTTTAAGCCCTTTAATCATGCCTCGACCAGTAATATGGTTTGGCAAGCAAGCGAATGGTTGTAAGCAAGCGATATTTGGTACATTACTATCGAGTAATTCAAACATTTCCCCTGTTAAGAACCAGCCCTCACCCATTTTATTTCCGAGTGATAGTAATTGACTCGCTTTTTCAGCGATAGATTCGATACTCGCCGGTGCTTCAAAGCGTTCACTTTTCTTCAGCGCATCAGTTACTGGTTTGCGGAATTGATTAATAAGTGGAATCGCAACGCTTTGTTTCGCGAATGATTTTACTTTGGAACGACCAAATGTATTGGCTGCAAAGTGATCGTCATAACAACAATATAAAATGAAATCTGTTAAATCGGGAACAACCGCTTCTCCGCCCTCGTCTTCAATAACATCAACAATATTGTTATTAGCACCCGGATGGAATTTCACGAGAATTTCTCCAACGACACCAACTCTAGGCTTCACTTCATTTGTTATTGGTAAGTTGTCAAAGGCGCGAACCATTTCATTTGCTAATTTTTTATATGCTCCAAAAGAGTAATTTTCCATTAACGCACGACCAGCATCGAGATAATGACGGAATATTTTATTCGCGCTCCCTGGTTCCACTTCATATGGTCTAGTACGATAAAGCATCCGGTCGAGCGCGTCACCTAAGCTAATTCCGGCTAGGAAACGAACAAGAACTTTTGGCGTCATTTTAAAGCCTGGTTGTTTTTCTAAACCGTTGGCGTTAAGAGAAATAACTGGGATATGATCTAGGCCAGCTTCTCCGAGAGCTTTTTTCAGCATCGAAATATAGTTGGTAGCCCGACATCCACCACCTGTTTGCGTCATCAATACCGCTAAATTATTTACATCATAATCGCCGTGTTTCAGCGCATCCATCATTTGTCCAATCGTTAAAATTGCTGGATAACAAGCGTCGTTATTGACGTAACGTAAGCCCTCATCCACTGCGCGTGGTGTAACTGCTGGTAATACTTCCAAGTTATAACCGCCCACTTTACAAGCTGCTTCTAACATTTCAAAATGGGTCGGAGCTAGCTGTGGCGCTAAAATAGTATACGTTTTCTTCATTTCCTTTGTAAATAATGGACGTTCTTTTGGTTTCGGCATAATCCCTGGTTTCACGTTGTTTTTCTCACGTTCTTCCATTGCTGCTTTTAACGAACGAACGCGGATACGTGCGGCACCAAGGTTATTGATTTCATCGATTTTAAGTAGTGTATATACTTTATTATGACCTTCAATGATTTCTTGGCACATATCCGTCGTAATTGCATCAAGCCCACAACCAAATGACGTCAATTGCACAAATTCTAAATCTTCACTTTTAGCAGTAAAACTGGCTGCACGATACAGTCTTGCGTGATATTTCCACTGATTCTCAACCCGAAGTTTATGGTCCATTTCTCCAAGATGAGAAATCGAATCTTCCGTAAGAACCGCCATGCCGTTCATCGTAATGAGTTCCGGAATTCCGTGATTCACTTCTGGATCAATATGGTATGGATGCCCTGCAAGAACAATCCCTTTGATTTTGTTTTTCTTAATGTAAGTAAGTGCCGCTTCTCCTTCTGCTTGAATGTCTTTGCGGCAAAGTTCTGCTTCCTCTAGCCCTGCTTGGACTGCTTTTTCCATATCCGCGGCTGGGACTTCCGGGAAAGCGAGACTCATTTGTTCGATTAATGCTTTTTCATTATCTAAAGTTAAAAACGGACTGATCATTGGAATATTTTTCTCTTCCAAAGCATCCACATTGACACGAATAACTTCTGGGTAACCAGCCACAACAGGACAGTTAAAGTTATTCGTTGCTTCACCGAATTCCGGTTTTTCGTAAACGACAGATGGGTAGAAAATGCGATCTGCTTTTTTCTTGATTAAATCCATAATATGACCGTGTGTTAATTTGGCTGGGAAACAAACTGCTTCGGAGGCAATCGTTTCGATACCTTTGTCGTATAGGTTTTTGGATGATTTCGATGATAAAACCACTCGGAAACCTAAGTTCGTTAAAATCGTATGCCATAGTGGATAATTTTCAAAAACGTTCAATGCGCGTGGAATACCAATGGTCCCTCTAGTTGCTTCTGATTTTTTCAGCGATTTGTAATCAAAGGTACGTTTTAGTTTATACGCATATAAATTGGGCAGTAAATTACGCTTCGTTTCGACACGTTCCCCGCGTTCACAACGATTTCCACTAACAAACATCCGGTCATCGCCAAATCTTGTCACTGTAAGCTGACATGTGTTACTACAAAGGTTACAGCGCGACTGCGAAGTTTCCGCGCTAAATTCACGTAATTTTTCTAATACGAGCATCTCCGTTACTTCGCCAGTTTCGTAATGTTCGCGGGCAATTAAAGCGGCCCCGTATGCTCCCATCATTCCGGCGATATCCGGTCGAACTACTTCACGTCCAGTTAACAGTTCAAAGGCACGCAAGACTGATTCGTTGTAAAAAGTTCCACCTTGAACGATTACTTTTTCACCAATGTCTTTCGGACTGCGGAGTTTGATTACTTTTTGTAACGCGTTTTTTACGACTGAATAAGCAAGACCCGCAGATAAATCTTCCATGCTCACACCTTCTTTTTGCACTTGTTTCACTTTGGAATTCATGAAAACGGTACAACGTGAACCTAGGTCTACAGGTGCTTTTGCTTCCAGCGCCCGAGCCGCAAACTCTTCAATGGATAAATTAAGTGTTTGCGCAAATGTTTCAAGAAACGAACCACACCCGGCCGAGCAAGCTTCATTAAGCATCAAGCTATCCAGTGCGCCTTTTTTAATTTTCATACATTTCATATCTTGTCCACCAATGTCTAAAATAAAATCAACATCCGGTAAAAATTCACGAGCAGCACGATAATGCGCCACTGTTTCAATTTCGCCAACATCAATTTTTAGTGCGGCTTTAATAAGCGACTCGCCGTAGCCTGTAATTCCAGACTGCGCAACTCGAACTTTTTCCGGTAAAATTTCATATAAATAACTCGTTGCGTCAATAACTGATTGAAGCGGATTCCCATTATTACTAGAATAAAACGAGTAAAGAATTTCATTGGTTTGGCTCATTAAGATTAATTTGGTCGTAGTTGATCCTGCATCAATGCCTAAATAAGCATCCCCTTCATAATCTTCCAGTTTTGCTCGTTTGGCTTTCATTTGATTATGACGCGCACGAAAAGCTTCTAAGTCTTCTTGCTTTTCAAAAAGTGCTGGTAAAATGACCGTATCCGTCGCCATCGTGGTCATATCCATATTGGAAAGGCGGTAAATCATATCATCTACTTTTAAAGGTACATCATTTAATCCAGTAAAAGCTGTTCCAAGTGCAATAAAATATTCCGCGTTTTGAGGCGCAATAATATCACTATCTTTCATCTTCAATGTTTCTGTAAAACGATAGCGCAATTGATCAAGGAAAGTAAGTGGTCCTCCAAGAAACGCTACTTTTCCGCGGATTGGACGTCCACAAGCAAGCCCACTAATCGTTTGTGTCACCACACTTTGGAAAATTGAAGCGGCAATATCTTCTTTTCTAGCCCCTTCATTAAGTAGTGGTTGCACATCTGTTTTGGCGAACACGCCACATCTGGAAGCAATCGGATAAATCGTATTCGCATTTTGTGCCAGTTCGTTTAAACCTGTTGGATCTGTTTGAAGCAGTGTCGCGATTTGGTCAATAAAAGCACCAGTTCCACCCGCGCAGGCATTATTCATTCGTTGCTCAATCCCACCACTGAAATAAATAATCTTCGCATCTTCCCCGCCCAGCTCGATTACTACGTCTGTCTCTGGAATTACTTGCTCCACTGCTTCCGTACAAGCAATTACTTCCTGCACAAAAGGTACATTCAAGAATTTAGAAATCGCTAATCCGGATGATCCCGTAATTTTGAATGTCATTTCTGTCATGCCACATTTTTTTTGCATATCCTGCATGATTTCTAATGTAACTTTTTTAATGTCTGAATAATGTCTTCTGTAGGTTTGAAATAAAATATCCCCCTGGTCATTAAGTGCTACGGCCTTTGCTGTTGTTGATCCCACATCTAACCCTGCATGAATCATTTTCTCATCCCTTTCATTACGCACTACTTAATATGTATGTAACTTCACATATAATCTGTCATTTGTACGTTGCTTCACATAAATAGTTATTTCTAAAAATGAGTGAGTACTCACTCGATATGCGAGAATGCGACAAAATGCTCTAAACACCTCTCATTCTACACGATTTTTTTCATTTGTAAAGAATTTCGCGGAGCATTTTCATGCCGAAAAAAAGCAAGCATTCCCTAAAATAGCTCCGTTTAGCGAATGCTTGCTCAGTTATTAATTATGGCGAATTTTTGTCTTTCGGTTGGAAGCTTTTAAAACTTGATAAGCGATACCTAAAATCAAGAACCATACTGGTGTGACGAAAAGTGCGATTCTTGTATCTGCTGCAAAACCGAGGATAACTAGTAATCCTCCGAAGAAAATTAAGCTAACCCAGTTCATTAAAGGAGATAATGGCATTTTGAATTTACTTTTTTCTGCGATTTCTGGATGTTTATGACGAAAACGTAAATGCGCCACTAAAATAACGCCCCAAACCCAGATAAAGCAAATCGTCGCGATACTTGTTACTAAAATAAATACTTGTTCTGGTAAGAAATAATTTAAAAACACACCAATAAGTAAACATGCTGTAGATGTGATTAACGCTGTTGCTGGAACACCATTAGAGCTCAAATGATGCATTTTTTTCGGTGCTTTTCCTTCTGCAGAAAGAGTATAAAGCATCCGGCTTGTACTGAAAATCCCACTATTACAAGAAGACATAGCAGCCGTTAACACCACAAAGTTAATAATACCGGCAGCTGCAGGAATCCCAATCATCGTAAAGACGCTTACGAATGGGCTTGTGTTTGGATCAATATTGCTCCACGGATAAATCGACATTAATACGAGTAGCGCACCAATATAAAAGATTAAAATCCGAATCGGAATATTATTAATGGCTTTTGGAAGTGTACGCTCTGGATCATCCGCTTCTCCTGCAGTAACCCCAACAAGCTCAATTCCAACAAAAGAAAATGTCGCCATTTGGAATGCTAGCAAGAACCCGGCAATTCCATTCGGGAAAAAGCCACCATAATCTACTAAATTAGAAAATGAAGCTGTACTTGTGCCATGTTTGTAACCAATAAATACGAGTACAAATCCAATAACAATTAAGGCAATAATAACAACCACTTTAATAATCGCAAACCAAAATTCGATTTCACCAAAAGCTTTAACAGTTGCTAAGTTAAACAATAGAAGTATCAAAACACATGCAAGTGCTGGGATCCATTGCGGTAAGTCTGGCACCCAAAATTTTACGTACATGCCAACTGCTGTAATTTCTGCAATACCTGTCACAATCCAGCAGAACCAATATGTCCAACCAGTAATAAAGCCAGCCCATGGTCCAATAAATTGCTCTGCGAATTCTGTAAAAGATCCTGTTGTTGGGTTATGTATTAATAATTCACCCAAAGCTCTCATAACAAAGAATAAAATAGCCCCAATAATTAAGTAAACTAACATGATAGAAGGTCCGGCTAAATGAATTGACTTCCCTGCTCCTAGAAAAAGCCCTGTACCAATTGCTCCGCCAATCGCGATTAACTGAATGTGTCTATTTTTCAGCCCTCTTTGCAATTCTTCTTTTTGCTCTTCCATCCAAATTCATCCCTTTCGAGTAATTAAAAAGAATAAAGTGCCGAGTTAATTCAGCACTTTATCGATCAATCTACTTCTCTACTTTACCAATTTATAAAGGGATTAGCAATCTTTTTATGTGTTTTTATTGGTCTAGACAGTTGATAATACTGTCTTAATATCATTAGCAAGAAATAATTTTTTCACAAACTTTTTAGAATTCTGCAGCACTTTCCTGCGCTACCGCTTTAGCAGCTGCAACGATTTCCGCTTCTTTGCTCGGATTGTGATCAATTCCTTCTACAAAGATTGATGGTACAACATTAATACCGATAAATTGTAAAATAGTACGTAAATAAGGTTCTCCGTGAGTAAATGAACTTGTTGGTCCAGCAGAATAAATACCGCCACTACCATGGATTAAGATTGCTTTTTTATCTTTTAAAAGTGCTTCTGGACCGTGCTCAGTATAACGGAAAGATTTTCCAGCAATAACAAAAGTATCAATATAAGCTTTTAATAATGGCGGGATTCCAAGGTTCCAAAGCGGGAACACAAAAACATATTTGTCTGCTGCTAAGAATTGTTCCGTAAGCACATTATAAGCATTTAATTTTTTTTGTACATCTGGCGCTAAATCAGTGAAAGCTTTGCCAGCTTGTAATTCTCTACCAGCTGTCATTAATTCTAAATCTAATAGTGGTACTTCTGTATTATATAAAACTAATTCTTCTACTGTATCAGAAGGATTTTTGGCTTTATATTCGGCCATAAACGTTTCGGCAACTTGCGAACTTCTTGATACTTCATTTGGAAGTGGTGACGCTTTAATAAATAGTACTTTTGACATTATGAACACCTCATCGATTTTATTTGTTCCTTCTATATAATAGTACTATCCGCGTAGCTAGTCAATTTGATTTTTGGTAAATAAACATTGACATTTTCACTAGTCATGCTAAGATAAATACAGAATTCCAGAGTGTATTAATCGTTTATAATACACTAATCGTGCATCGATACACTAAATGGAGGTTTTATGATGAAGCGTATTGACCGTATTTATGAATTTATTTTAGAAAATCCTTCCACGAAAACCATTCGCGAACAATTAGAGAAGAATGAAGGTTTTACAGCTAGTACTATTTCAGAAACATTATCTATTTTAAGAAATAATGTCAGTATGGAATTGAATGAACTTCACAGACAAGGAAAAATCATTAAAATCGTTGGCCGACCAGTGCTTTATTTTCCTAAAAAAGCGGTAGAAGATGAAATTGGGCGTACACTTTCTGATAATGAATTGGAGTTTGACAGCTGTGAGCCCCTTTTAAAAATGCTCAAACCAAGTATTGTTGAAAGAAGCCCTTTTGATGATTTAATTGGTGTTAATGACAGTCTTAAAACCCCTGTGGAGCAGGCCAAAGCCGCTGTACTCTATCCACCAAATGGTTTACATACAATGATTCTCGGACAAACTGGTGTTGGTAAGACACTTTTCGCTAATTTGATGTATCGTTTTTCGCAACATGCCAAACGTCTACCTGCTGATGCGCCGTTTATTATTTTCAATTGCGCCGATTACTATAATAATCCGCAACTTTTGATGTCGCACATTTTTGGGCATGTTAAAGGTGCTTTCACCGGTGCTGACAATGACAAAGGTGGACTTGTAGAAAAAGCGGAAGGTGGAATTTTGTTTCTCGACGAAATTCACCGTCTCCCTCCTGAAGGTCAGGAAATGATTTTTTACTTAATGGACTCTGGTACGTATAATAAACTTGGCGAAACGGATCGAACCCGAAAATCGAACGTTTTAATTATCGGTGCTACTACCGAAAATCCGGAATCTTCGCTTTTGAAAACGTTTATGCGTCGTATTCCGATTATTATTACGCTGCCAAGTTTGGAGGAACGTACGGCGTTTGAACGTGTGGAACTTTTAAAATACTTACTTTCTAGTGAGGCGCACCGAGTTAATAAACCGATTCGTATTGAAGATGAAGCTGCCAAAGCGCTGATTGGTAATACAACTTATGGAAATATCGGGCAATTAAAATCCAACATTCAACTCGTTTGCGCACAAGGTTTCCTTAATAGTTTCGACAAAGATGAAGAGATTTTGATTGATTTTAAAACGTTGCCGATTAATATAAAAGACGGCTTCTTCCACTTCAGTAACCGTCGCAAGGAACTTCAAGCAATTGCGGAATACTTGGAGCCATATACGACGATTTTCCCTGAACTAAATAATACGTTGATTACATCGGACGAATATGAGCCGAATTTCAACCTTTACAAAATCATTGAAGACAAAGCATCGATTTTAATGGATCAAGGTGTGGAAGATGATGATATTAAGAAATTTATCAAGATGGATATCGATATTCACCTTAACAGCTTTTACAATAAGTTTAAAAATACGATCCACAATCGCGAAAATATCTTAAAAATCGTCAATGAAGAGATCCTGAATTTTGCGGAAGGTGTTGAACTCCGAATTGAACATCAGCTTGGTAAAAAGTTAAACGAGCGTTTCTTGCTTGCATTTAGCCTTCACCTTACCTCTTTTATTAAACGAATTGAAAGTAACAAACCATTAAAATATACGAATATCGAAAATGTGGTCAATGATCAACCGGAAGCCTATGAATTATCACGGGAAATTAAGGATGATATTGAGGCTACTTTCCACATCCGGGTTCCTAATATGGAAGTCATGTATTTAACACTACTCATTAGTTCCCTTTTAAAAGAACAAGAAAATGCTCGTGTCGCCGTACTCGTCGCAACGCATGGGAATAATACAGCGAGTAGCATGGTTAGTGTTGCGAAAAAACTACTCGGTGAAGGACTCGTGGAAGGAATCGATATGCCTCTTGATCAAAGTCCGAAAATCGTGCTTGATAAATTGACCGAGCGCGCGAAAGAAATGGATATGGGGCGCGGTCTACTTCTTCTGGTCGATATGGGCTCCCTTACAAGTTTTGCTCCGGTCATTTCGGAACGTACTGGCATTCCAGTTCGCTCGATTGATATGGTCTCCACCGCAACTGTTATTGAAGCAGTTCGAAAATCCAATATTCTCGATATGGAACTCGATAGCATTTACGATTCCCTGAAAGATTTCCGAGGTTATGGTGGCTATAATTCTGATGACGATACACTTGATTCCAATCAAAAACCACACGCCATCATTACCATTTGCGCGACTGGCGAAGGTACTGCAGAAAAATTACAACTGTTTATCGAAAATATTTTAGATACCATTACGACAGATGCCATTAAAGTGATTCCGATTGGTTTGCATGAAATGGATACGAAATTGGAGCAGTTACAAGAAGAAAATGATATTTTGATGGCAGTCGGTATTCAAGATCCGAAAATCCAAATCCCCTTCATCCCGCTCGAACGACTTTTCGGAATTGATGGCGAGGAGCAACTTGTTAGCCTCGTGAAGCAACGTAATATTATCGTAAAAAAAGGCGAAACTGGTCGCATCGCAAAAGAAATTATCGAAGAAAGTCTTAACGAATTTCTAACCTACCTCAATCCGAAGAAAACGATTGAAATTCTAAGCTCGTTTGCTAGTGTACTGGAGAAAAAGTTAGGATACAAACTCGATAATACCTTTAAAATCAATCTACTCATCCATGTCGGTTGCGCCTTAGAGCGTATGGTTCTAAATGATGGTTTAATTTACCGTGAACCAAAAGATATGCTTGAAACAAATATCTTTAAAGCGCTAGAACAAACAAATAAAGAAGTTATCTACAAAATGAACTTAAAACTGACGAATGACGAACTATGTTATTTGTATGATATTTTGAACGAAATCCAACCAGAAGTACTTTCATAATTACAAACAAGCCAACATTTTTTCATAAGTTGGCTTGTTTTATTTTCAGCAATTGCGTTTTCTGGCTAATCTTTTAGGGTAATGATGTATGTATGTCTAAGATTAGTACTTAGTGTATTAAGCTACGTATCTAGCGTATTAAGGCGCGCCGCTTCTGTTAGTACACGCTTACAAAAGCCTTGAACCGCTTCTATTAGCAAAGGAGGTTGTTTAATACAGAAATGTTGGCACAGTTTTTGCGTTAGTATTAATGGATGATTATATCCACGCTTAAGGAGGAGATACCTATGCCAGTTGGAATTATCATTGGCACACATGGTGAAGCTGCGCGTGAATTGTTGAAATCAACTGAAATGATTATCGGCAAACAGGACAATGTAGAATTTATTACTTTTGTTCCTGGAGAAAACACTGATACGCTTATTACCAAATACAAAGAAAAACTAGACAAATTGGATACTTCTGAAGGCGTTATTTTTATGGTTGATTTATTTGGCGGCAGTCCTTATAACGCATCTAGCCAAATCGCCCTTCCAGAAGACAATATGGATGTTGTCACGGGGGTCAATATTCCCATGTTACTTGAAACGCTCTCAATGCGGGCTGCAAGTAATCAAAAAGATCTAGTTGAAACAGCTCTTACAGCAGGATCAGGTGGCGTTAAGTCACTCAAACAATCATTACCAAAAATAGAAACCGAAGTCGGGGAGGACGATTTATAATGGAAATTCGCTTAGCACGTATTGATGATCGCTTAATTCATGGTCAAGTAGCAACCGTTTGGACAAAAGAAACGCAGGTAGAACGTATCATCGTTATTAGTGACGATGTAGCAAAAGATGAAGTGCGTAAAACACTTCTTACACAAGTAGCACCTCCAGGAGTTAAAGCAAGCGTCGTGGATGTACAAAAAGGTATCCGCGTATACAACAACCCTAAATATGCTACAACTCCAGTCATGCTATTATTCACTAACCCTACCGATGTGCTAACACTCGTAGAAGCAGGTGTAAACATTACAACTGTAAACATTGGTGGTATGGCATTCCGCGAAGGTAAACATATGATTACAAATGCTGTGTCTGTGGACGAAACGGATGAAGCAGCATTCCGCAAATTAGATGAAAAAGGAATTGAACTTGAAATTCGTAAAGTCGCTTCTGACAATAAAGTCAAACTTATCCCATTACTAGATAAAGATAAATAATTCATCCGCGGCTCGCTTGTTTTTTAGAGCCCCGAAAATGCAAACGTTTAAAGGAAGACCTTTAAAGGGGTGATTCATGAATAAAAGCTTATGTAATAGATGCTTAATTTATTCAGTCATCATAATGAAATTATCTTTTTTTATCATTCTAAAGAAAAATTGGGAGGGAAATATATGTCAGCAATACAATTAATCCTTGTATTCCTCGTATCCTGTATTAGTGGTATGGGTAGTATTTTGGATGAGTGGCAAACGCACCGTCCATTAATTGCCTGTACGTTAATTGGTCTTGTTCTTGGGGATATTACAACTGGTATTATTATTGGGGGAACACTTGAAATGATCGCGCTTGGATGGATGAATATCGGAGCTGCGGTTGCTCCAGATGCTGCCCTTGCATCCATTATTTCTACTATCTTAGTTATTACTGGGGGACAAGATATCAGCGTAGGTATTTCGCTTGCGATTCCTCTAGCTGCTCTTGGTCAAGTACTTACAATTCTAGTTCGTACAATTACAGTTGCATTCCAACACATGGCTGATAAAGCTGGTAAGGAAGGTAATCTGCGAAGTCTCGACTGGATACATGTTACAGCACTACTACTTCAAGCTATGCGTATTGCAATTCCAGCCGTTATCGTTGCGGTAACAGTTGGTACACAAGCAGTCGAAAATTTACTCAATGCCATTCCGGACGTTATTGTTAATGGTCTAAACGTAGCTGGTGGATTTATCGTTGTTGTTGGTTACGCCATGGTTATTAACATGATGTCCGCTAAATATTTAATGCCTTTCTTCTTCTTAGGTTTTGTTGTCGCAGCATTTACTGCGTTTAACTTAGTAGCACTAGGTGTTTTAGGACTAGTTGCAGCAATCATTTATATCCAACTAAACCCTAAATATCAATTGAAAGAAGCTATCCAACAATACGGCGGGGGCGGCGGCGGACGATCAGCGGATGATGATCTCGACGACGACCTTGACGACTAAGGAAGGGGGAGAAAAATATGAGTGAACAAATTACAGTTAATGAAAAGAAAATAACGAAAAGTGACTTAATGGGCGTGTTCATACGTTCCAACCTCTTCCAAGGGTCGTGGAACTTTGAACGTATGCAATCTCTAGGATTCTGTTTCTCAGTAATTCCAGTAATTAAACGTCTTTATCCTGAAAAAGGACCTGAAAGAGAACAAGCTATCAAACGTCACCTTGAGTTCTTTAATACGCATCCATATATGGCCGCTCCTATCTTAGGTGTAACAACCGCGATGGAAGAACAAAAAGCCAATGGTGCTGATATCGACGACGGTGCAATCAATGGTATTAAAGTAGGTCTAATGGGACCACTTGCCGGCGTTGGGGATCCAATTTTCTGGGGAACAGTTCGTCCAGTACTTGCCGCTTTAGGTGCAGGGTTTGCAACTGACGGTAGTATCATCGGACCAATTTTATTCTTCGTACTATTTAATGCAATTCGTCTAGGTTTCCGTTATTGGGGCGTGTTCTACGGATATACAAAAGGTACAGATGTTGTATCTGATATGTCTGGCGGTTTGCTTCAAAAACTAACAGAAGGAGCTTCCATTCTTGGACTATTCGTCATGGGTGCCCTTGTTAATAAATGGACCACAATCTATGTTCCACTAGTAGCTTATACAACAGAAGACTCTAAAACTGGTAAAGACGTTCCAACTACTGTTCAAAGTATCTTGGACCAATTAATGCCAGGTCTTCTTGCCCTTCTACTCACATTCGCTTGTATGTGGATACTCAAGAAGAAAGTCAATGCTTTATGGTTGATTTTAGGACTATTCGTTGTTGGTATTCTAGGTTACTGGTCTGGTATCTTAGGACTTCCACCAGCTGGTTATTCACCACTTGGGTAATGGGTGGTTATAATAATTCGAAAAGAACCGGGATTAAAATTCCGGTTCTTTTTTGTGTCTTATCGTGCCGAAAGAGCCTCTCTAAATGATTATCCTCAAACCCAGTTCCCCCTCTTCCCCGCATAATTATGTTACAATATTACTAAACTATATCAATGATAGATTGTGAGTGATAGCTAAAATGGTTTGGGATGCTACTAATATCTTTTTGTTTGCGGCAAACTTCTTGACGGTACTGTATATTTTGTATAATGATGCAGTAATTCCACTTTGGAAAGGGAAGACGGTTTTAAGTGTCAAATTGCGTTCTCGTGGACGCTGGGACGGTTATATTTTTGTTGGAATTATCGTTCTGTTATTCGTTTCCAATACGTTCTTTCGTGAAGGACCATTTTCCACTTCTGTTCTGCTTGGGATTATGGGTGTGTTATTCATCTATATCTGCTTCTTTCGCAGTTCGAAAGCTGTTTTCAAAGAATCCGGACTTTTTTACGCCCTGTTATTCTTCCCTTATGCAAAAATCGAACGGATGAATTTGTCTGAGGATGGTGTGCTCGTGATTGAAACCAATCGCCAGCGTTTGATGCTCTTTGCAAGATCCGAGAAAGATTTAGAAAAAATGCTCGCTGTATTTACTACATATAGCTAAAAAACGCCACGCTTACTTCCCTGTTTTTAGGGAAATGAAGCATGGCGATTTTTTATGTTCACTCTACTTAAATTTAGAATCAATGATTTTTCTTAAAAATGAAAAGTATGCCAATCAGTATACTTTTACATATGTTCCATTTAGTTGTAGACGATAAACTTTCTCTATTAAGAGAAAAAATAAACTAACGCTTTTTATTAGGCTACTTCATAGCCTCTGATGCAATAAAATATTCGCCGTCTTCTTTAAACAAAATAGTCCTTGGAAACTCATCTCCATTTTTCGCTTTATAAAGTTCTGTCCCTTCGCTTAAATAATTAGATGTGAAATTTTTATTCGGTATCCGGTAATGGCGAATTCTATGCTCTATCTCACCAATTTTCTCTAAAGCATCTTCTTGCTTTGCTGGTTCATACGACACTATATATAAAGTGTCGTCAACTTGCATCATTTCTACAAGATTGTCTCTATATAACAACCATTTTATCCCGAATATTATTGCACAAAGAACTATTACTGCCATTATTAATTGCAACCATTTTTTCTTCTTCATTCTATTATCTCACTTTTCATTTTATTTATTACCGCTTTTAATAAACCATTCCGTCACAATGTTGGTATATTTTGTTGCAAGATGAGTGTATCATAAAAAGCCAATGTATAACCAAAAATGTAATGAAATGTCTGATTCTTGTCATGAATACCTTAAAACTGGCTTTATTTAGATTTATTCTTACACAGTATGGGTAATATCTCCATTTCAATAATAAAATCTTACACAATATGAAGCACTATTCACTTTTTATGCAATCAATTTTTCTTCGTCACAAAAAATTCGTATTTACTACTATAAAATAACTATTTAACCGCTAATTACTACCTATTTGTTTTATTATTTCACATTAATTATAATTCACGAATGAATAATTATTCAAGCACTCCTTCCAAAAATAACAAAAAAAAGACAGGAAACTCTCACTATCTGTTTCCTGCCTCTTTCATTTCAATCTATATACCAACATTACTTAATTTTATTTCCGGAATAACAAATTCAACAAATCTTCCATGGAGCATTTCGATTTCTTCGCTGAATTTCGTGTCAAAACAAATAATACTTTCTTCTAAGCGGAGCACTGCAAAGCCATCTTCCTCGTAATCCTCTAACTTCCCAATTACGTGAACTAAGCCTTCTTCGTCTATTTCTAATGCACAATGTTTCTCTTCACTCTCGTGTAGCAGTTCTGCGCTAATCATGTCCGGTATTGTAATTTCTACTGTGTAAACCCTACTTGGTTCTGGGTCTTCATCGGCCCATATACCAACGCATTCACCATATTCACTACTAAAAGCGATTCTGCCGTCAGTCAATTTCTTTTGAACCTTTATCTCCACTAACCATTTCCTCCTGCGCTTCAAATTCTTGCTTTATTATAGCACAAAATAGAAAAGGACGTTAATTTTTAGCAAAGTATTTTCACTTTTTATTTGTCATTTGTATTGTTTAAAAGTATGATAAGTATATACTTTTCTATAAAAAGGAGATTGAGTAATGACGATACTTGCATTTGATTTAGGTGGAACAGCAGTGAAGTTTGGCGTGTTAACAACAGCTGGAGAAATTCTAAAAAAAGGTAAATTCAAAACCCCGGATAATTTGGATGAAATGCTGCAATCGCTTATGGATGTAAAAGCAAATTACGATTATACATTCCAAGGAGCTGCGTTTAGTTGTCCAGGTGCGGTTAATAATGAAACCGGTATCATTGGCGGCGCGAGTGCTATCCCCTACATACATAATTTCCCTTTTAAACAATTACTTGAAGAAAAACTGGGGCTTCCTGTTACGATGGAAAATGACGCCAACTGTGCAGCTTTAGCAGAGGTTTGGATTGGCGCGGCGAAAGACAAGCAAGATATTATTTTTATGATTCTTGGAAGTGGAGTTGGTGGCGCAGTTATTCGCGGTGGCAAGGTACATCACGGGGCCAATTTGCATGGTGGTGAATTTGGTTATATGTTGATGGACCGCGACGGACGCACACTTAGCGAGCTTGGTACAGTCGTAAATGCTGCGACGAGAATAGCCGAGCGTTTAGAAGTTCCAAAAGCTAGTATAGACGGTCTTCGGGCATTTGAATTACGTGCGGAAGGAAATAAAATCGCAAAAGAAGAGCTAGATACGATGTTTTATTATCTTGCGAGAAGTATATTTAATTTGCAGTACGCACTTGATCCTGAACTAGTCGTCATTGGTGGTGGTGTAAGTGAGCGGGCTGATTTTATTCAAGAGTTGACCGAATATGTGGCGAAAGTAAAAGCGTCTGTACCAATTGCGACTATTAGCCCTACTGTTGTTGGCTGTCACTTTGGAAATGATGCCAATCTCATTGGTGCAACTGCATTTCATTTAGCATAAAAAAGAAGCTGGTCACTTTTTTCGTGCCAGCTTCTTTCTATCCTAATTTTTCTGATTCACCGCGGCTTTCTAATACTTCAGAAACTGCTTCCAGCCACTTTTTCTGTTTGTTTACAACGAATTGGTACTTTACTCCGGATATCATGTCTATTTCTAAAATGTTGGAGAGTAATTCTTTTCCAAGGATTTTGGTGCGGACACCCCGAATTTTTGCTACTCGATTCAGCGGAATATTGATTTCTTCGTCAAAGTAATCATTTGGTTTGTGGACAATATACGTTGCTGTTAAATAAAGTTTTCCGGGGACTGCTTTAAAACCATTTTTCGCATTGGCAAGACCTTTATGAATGACTTCTAATTCTTCTTCCATAAAGCTTTCATCTCCTTATTCTTCTACAATTATTGTAGGTTACTTTTTAAGTATGAATGGGCCGAAGCGCTTCTTGCTGCTTTTTTTGGGTGCAAGAATATTCAAGTGACTGCCAAGCACTTCGATTTCTGCTGGTACACCTGGACCTGGGTCGCCATCGACGTTGATGCTTAAATCGTCTCCACTTGCATCAATGGTAAGTTTCTTGGTTTTAATATAAACTACACCGTCACTGTTTTTTAAATTACCGCGAATTAATTGCGGGATCATGTTAGCTGCATCGAGCAAGCCAAGTTTCGTTAGAATAATAATATGCAGGTAGCCATCGTCAATTTTTGCATCTGGCGCCCATGATTCCATCCCACCAACTGAATTAGTTAAGCCAGCCACAACTAGCGCAGCTTCCCCTTCCCAAACTTCCTCGTCATATTCGATTTTAAAATGAAGTAATTCATTGCGGTTAAATGCTTTCAGGCCTTCTAAAAAGTATGCTACGGAGCCAAATTTGGTTTTTTGTTCGACGCTAACTTGGTCGACAGCTTGCGCAATCATACCGATAGCTAGGACGTTCATAAAGTATTGGTCGCCAATCCGGCCAATATCCATCGGCACTGCAATAGCTTTTTCTAATGCTTGAATCGCTTTTTCGGGTTTTAATGGTATACCTACCGAACGAGCCAAATCATTGACTGTTCCAAGTGGAATGAAGCCAAAGTCAGGTCGTTTTTCATGGATTGCAAGTCCGTTTATGGTTTCATTTAAAGTCCCGTCTCCGCCCATCGCAATTACTGCTTCAAAGCCTTGTTCAGCAGCCCAGGAAGCAAATTCTGTTGCATCCCCTGCTTTTTCAGTCAGGCGAACTTCCACCTCATCATAACGTTTTTTTAGTACTTCTTCTGTCTTTCCTTGATAAGTTTTTCCTTTTTCTTTACCTGATGATGGATTCACAATCAATAGTGCCTTCCCCATCGCACTCACCCTTTCTTGCCAAAAAATTCTATTTATAAATTTACACAAAATATCGGCATCTTCTCTATTCTAGTTTACCTTGAAATGGGGATTTGTACCAGTCACAGCCTTGTAAAATGGCGAAAAAAGTCGTAAAGTGAAGGGGAACACAAAATTGAGTTGTGGAGGAATTTAAAAAATGAAATCATTTCAAGCACTTTTCATTGAAAAAGAAGCAGATAATACTTCCCTTCATTTTAGAGAAACTACTATAGATAACTTGCCAGAAAATGAAGTAACGATTGAGGTACATTATTCTGGTATTAACTACAAAGATGGACTGGCTGTACTTCCAGACGGGAAAATTGTGAGCGAGTATCCTTTTATTCCTGGTATTGATGCAAGTGGTGTGGTCGTCCATTCTAAATCTGACCAATTTCAAGTAGGCGATGAGGTTATTGTCACTAGTTATGATTTTGGAGTGAGCTATTTTGGTGGATATAGTGAGTTTATTCGCGTTCCAGCTGCTTGGGTTGTTCCTTTGCCAGATGGTCTATCATTAAAAGAAGCGATGATACTTGGCACAGCGGGCTTTACAGCAGCACTCTCGGTCGATGCGCTTGAATTTAGTGGCGTAACACCCGATGCTGGAAAAATCGCTGTAAGTGGTGCAACAGGCGGTGTAGGTAGTTTAAGCTCAGCCATACTTTCCAAACGAGGCTTCTCTGTTGTAGCTTCTTCTGGAAAAAGCGATGCAAAGGAATTCCTAGAAAAATTCGGTGTATCTGAAATAGTTTTAAGAGAAGCTTTTCAACCTGAAAAAGTGCGCGCATTAGACAAACAACTATACGCCGGGGCCATTGACTGTGTTGGTGGAAAACCTCTTTCATACCTCCTAACAGCTGTTCAATATGGCGGGGCAGTTACTACATGCGGTATGTCTGCTGGTGGAAAATTAGATACAACTGTCTTTCCATTTATTTTGCGTGGTATTCAATTATTCGGTATTGATTCAGTTTTATGTCCGATGCCAAAACGAGAACGAATTTGGAATAGACTTGCGACAGATTTCAAATTAACTAATTTAGAAAGCTTAGTAACAGAAGTGGGCTTTTCTGAGTTACCTGAAGCTCTTCACCAAGTAATGAACGGTGGCGTGACTGGTAGATATTTAGTGAAAATAAAGTAAATAAAAAGCATTGTCCTTAAGTAGTAAGGACAATGCTTTTTTAACGATAAGCGACTAAAACATGGGCATCAATGACTTGATCAATAATCGCTATGCACTTGTCATAATCTTGTACATCCAACGCATCAATAAAACGTTGGATGTTAGCGATTGTTTTAACACAAGCGTTTTGTGCAATCTTAATGACTTCTTCATCACCAAATTCTTGAATATTATTAAAAAAATCATCGCTAATTTTCAAATAGTAATTATTTTTCATATAGGTTAGTAAATCACTCACAAACCATTTTTCATATTCGAAATAAGTTGCTGGGTCGGTTGGTTGTTCGCGTTCAATTTCGACTAATTTTGCAACAACTCGCATTTTATTGAAGGCTATTTTTTTTGTACGGATTTTTTGAATAGCTTGTTTTAGAAACAAACCAATAATTTCTGTCATTTCAAAGTAACGTTCTTTATTAATAATGCTGTCCCGAACAAAAGCACCTCGAAAATCGTTGTATTCCACATATCCATCTGCAGCAAGCATCCCGATTGCTTTTCGAATCGGCGTACGACTAATTTCTAATTGTTGTGATAATGTATTTTCAATTAAACGATCGCCTGGCTTTAGTTCCCCGTTTCTAATCTTCTTTTTGATTTCCCGATAACAAACACTTTCTCTAGTCTCTTTGCGTTTGGTTGTCATGACTTTGCCTCCTAAGTGTGCCTAAAAAATTATGTTATAAAAAGGACCGTGATGTAATAATCTCTTTCAAAAAATCGTTTTCATTCACTTTTTTCTCCATTGCTAAAAATGGATGGTAACTTGTATTTTCACTAACAAGCATTGCCGTTTGAATCGCTATAATTTCTTTTGTTAGCTCATGCTCTTTTCTTGTGTTTTTTTCAGATTTCGAGCGAATAATCGACATCAACGTAAGACCGATAAAATAGAAAACAACAGCCATCACAATGATAATCACGGCTGCAATAAGCCGCTCTACTACATCATCCATCAAGAATAGAAATGTACCACCTAAAATTGCTAAAAATGCTGCTATAAAAACGCCAATTATCGTACTAAGTGGTTTATGGTTCTTTTGTTCTTCTGCCATTTCTGAATGAATAAATCGAAGTAATTTATCTAAATCATCTCTTGAGCTAAAACCACTTTTTTCTAAATAGGCAAATAATAAATAACGCCGCATTACAGTCAACTCTTTAAAATTTCGTAGTTGATATCTGGTACGAATGAACTTTTTCGCACGACTATAAATCAATACGTAATAAAAGAGAGGTATACAAAGTAAACTAATTAAAATCACTGGAATCAAAAACACATTATCCAACAAATAAACGACTATAATGTTAGCAATAATTAAAAGTAGCACTACTAAAAAAAACGCTCTCCAAAAACCCTTTATAAAGCTATGTACTAAATTCCAACTGCCAAGTTTTTTAAAATAAAAATCGTTTAATTTTTTTATAGCCATTTCTACACCTTTTCCTTTTTTCTAAATCTAAGTTTAACACGAGTTCTAGATTTATTAAAGTTTGTAACCTCTTTTTGCTGTAGTAACAACAAAACTCTAAGAAATTTCTTCTTAGAGTTTTTTAGACGTCTTTTATTCAAATAGCATCGCTAAAATCGCTTCTTTTTCAATTCCGCCAAAATAGGCTTTTGTATCAATTGCACTCCAAGCTTTTTCAACTTCTTCTCGTTCAAAACGGCAGCCGATTATTTTCCCAGCTAATTCAGCCACATCCTCTGTACCAAAAAAGTCCCCATAAATGGTCGCTTCTTTTACTTGACCTTTTTCTAGTGAAACTTGGAATTCAATAGTTCCAGCTGGAAATCTTTTTTTGCGTTTTATAGTGGCTTTTGGTGATTTACCATACGTCCAGTCCCAATTCCGGTAACGTTCTGTGCGTAATTTTTCGATTCCTTGCTTGTCAGCTTCCGTAAAAGTATAACGTGGGATATCTTTCGTTTCAAAAATAGATTCCAGTAGAATTTGTTTAAAGGTTAGAATATCGATATCTTCCGCTAAATGTTCGCGAATTGTTGTTACACGACTGCGCACAGATTTAACACCCTTGGATAAGTATTTCTCTGGATCCACTTGTAATGCTTTTTCGAGCATGGATAAATCGACATCGAAAAGTAAAGTCCCATGGCTATATAGTCGACCTTTTGTTGCAAATTGCGCATTGCCACTTATCTTTTTGCCATTCACTTCAATATCATTTCGACCACTCAGTTCAGCATTTACACCAAGCTTGCGGAGCGCTCGAATAACTGGTTCTGTGAACTTCGCGAAATTTTGAAAACTATTCCCATCATCTTTTGTGATCATGCTAAAGCTAATATTGCCTTCGTCGTTATAGACAGCTCCCCCACCAGATAAACGGCGGAGAACGTCGATATGATGTTCTTTGACAAAAGCATGGTTGATTTCTTCCAGTGTGTTTTGATTTTTACCAACAATAATCGTCGGCTTCATCCGGTAAAACATAAAATACGTTTCATTTTCATCTAAAGAACGAAGCGCATATTCTTCCATCGCAAAGTTGTACGCTTGATCGAGTACATCTTCATTATCTAAATAAATCACTTTTCCTAAGCATCCCCTTTTGCTCTAAGTGTCATTCGAATGATTTCTGGGTCATTAAATAAGCGCGGTAGTTTCGTGACATTTCCTAAGCCGCGGCTCACAATAAGCGCTTTACCGCCAGCCCGGTGAATCCCTGCTGTCCATTTCGGCATGAGACCTTGTCCCGGTGCGAAAAGGCCTTCTGTTAAAGGTAGTCTAAATTGACCGCCGTGCGCATGTCCAGATAATACTAAATCAATTGGATAGGCTTGGTATAGTGGCCAAAACTCCGGACGATGCGCCAGTAATATCGTAAAGTAATCCGGTGATAAATTAGCTGTCGCATCGTCTAAAGCTTCTTTTAATGCCGCTTCTTCCCATACTTCTTTTGGTAGTTCTTTTTCTGCCCAGTCATCTCTTACAAAACGAGGATCCCGGACGCCTGCTACCATGATTGCGGCGCCATCTTTTTTTAGAAAATAGCGTTCATTTTCAAGGACAGTAACGTGATGTTTCTCCATGTCTGCTTTAAAATCTTCATAAAATGCGCTTCGACCCTCATGATTTCCGCTCACATAAAAAACCGGGAATTCTTTAGCCAATTTGCGCACAACTGCCATCGCTACATATGGCGACTCATCTCCATCAATCATATCTCCTGTTAGAAAAACAGCATCCGGCGCTAGTTCATTCACGATACTAAGCAAAGGATTATTATATAAACCAAAACTTGCACTATGCAGATCAGACAACTGAACAAAAGTTGCGCCGTCCCATTCTGCTGGAATTTTATCTGATACTATTTCATAATCTGTTACAGTTAAATGTTTGGTTGACCAGTATGCATATCCTGTGAAAGCAGCAACTGCCCCAAGTATACCCCATCCAGTTTTTTTCATAGTTAGAAATCTCCTCACTAAATTTGCTGTATGTTTCATTATAGCAAATTCAGCTGGAACTCGCTTTACTCAGCTACTTGGTATTCTGCTAGCTTCTGTAAATCGGCCGGACTAACTTCAGCCACAATCTGCGTGCCATTCTCCAAGTATTCAGTAGCTAAAACATCTGCATGATCATTTAAATAAGCGACAACATTCCCCGCCTCAAACGGAATTAAAAAAGTCGCTTTCTCGTAGCTAGCAAAAAGTTCTTTACGAATTACTTCGGTTAGAAATTCCAAACTTTCTTTTTCACGCGCGGAAAAGACAATTGTATTTTCCGTTTGCTTAGGATAAATTTCTCCTTCTATTAAATCCGCTTTGTTGTATGCATAAATAACTGGAACATCCTCCACACCAACAGCTTTCAACGTTTCTTCCGTCGTCTTCATCATTGTTTTATAATGCGGATCCGAATAATCTACCACATGAATGAGTAAATCTGCATCGCGTGCTTCTTCTAGTGTGGAGCGGAATGCTTTCACTAATTGATGGGGAAGTTTGCTAACAAAACCAACTGTATCTGTGAGTAAAAATTGCTTGTTATCTGGTAAAACAATTTCGCGCACACTTGTTTCAAGCGTAGCAAAGAGCATGTCTTTCTCAAAAACTTGTTTTTCAGCAGTTTCACTATAAGCACGTACTAGCCCATTCATCGTTGTGGATTTTCCAGCATTGGTATAACCAACAAGTGACACCACAGGAATTTCATTTTTCTTTCGTTTGCGACGGCGTACTTCACGGTCATCCACGAGCATGTCTAACTCTTTTTGTAAATGGCGGATTTGGTATTTGATGGTACGGCGATCGGTTTCAATTTTCTTTTCGCCCGAACCACGGTTGCTAAGTCCGCCTTTTCCGCTTTGTTGGTCCATGTCTTCGCCTTGTCCAAAAATTCGCGGAAGTTCATATTGTAATTTGGCGATTTGGACTTGGAGTTGAGCTTCTTTTGTTTTTGCTCGGTTCGCGAAAATAGCTAAAATCAAGCCTGTTCTGTCCATTACATCCAGTTCCAACGCTTCTTCTAGGTTTCTAATTTGCGACGGTGAAAGTTCATCGTTAAAAATAATCAAGCGAGCATCTTGCATTTCTGCCAGCCCTTTGATTTCATCCACTTTTCCTTTTCCAACATAAGTAGCGCGATTTTCACGGTCGATATTTTGCCGTATTTCGCCCACTACTTCCATATTATTTGCAGCCGCTAAATTGGCTAATTCTTCCATTGAATAATCAAAATCTTTTTGTTTCTGACTTATACCAACGATTAATACTTTTTTCTCCATAAAAAAGGACCTCCTGAAATAGATTCAGCGCGGTCAGGGTTTTTGAGTAGAAGAAAACACAAAAATAGCATCCAAAGATACTAGCTTGCTTTCAAATGAAGCGCATTCCACCTTCATTCTACCCATATTTATTTTGGGTGCCATACATGCACGCAAGACCAATCCCGTTACCCATACTAAATAAGCATGGATATTCCCGCACTATTAAATTAGTTGCATAGATTTTTTGGGAAACGTAGTCTAATATAACGCATGATGGGCAACCCTCCGTTCATTTAAGTTGCCCCTAGTTTAACATGGTCGCTTTTGTTTCGCAACTATTTCTCGTTAATTTGGCCTTTCAATCCGGAAAATATCGCCAAGTTTTGTATAGTCATTTCCAGCGAGTCTGGCAACTGGTTCAAGCTTTTCTGGCAAAATATAGTGATGCTCAGAATCAAACACTTCATCTGCGAAATCATATGTCAAAATACGTGCCAGAATTAAATCGGAAACAACCTCACCCGCATCATTTTTAATCGGAATAATTTGTTCTAGTTTAGCTGTAAGCACGATATTGGCCTCGGAAATCTTTGGGGTTTTCATTCCAGGAACTTTCTCTAAATGCAAGCTTGTTTTATCGATTTCGCTCACATCTGGTGCCAGTCGAGCAGCGGTTTTATTCATTTCTTCCACAAAAGACTCACTAACAATATGAATATTTATTTCTTTCGTAAAAGCCGCATTCCTCGCTGTATCTTTTTGCTCGCCATTCGCGCGTTGAACAGCTATCGAAACTATCGCTGGATCGCTTGAAACAACATTAAAAAAACTGAACGGGGCGGCGTTAACCGTCTCCCCGTCTTCAGCAAGCGTCGTTACAAAAGCAATTGGTCGTGGAATAATACTTCCTGTTAAAAATTTGTAGTTTTCTTTTTGAGATAAATCAGCACTTTTAAAAATAGTCATCTACTTCCCTCATTTCTGGTTGTTTTGATACCATTTTTTCGCTTCTTCAAGTTCTTCCATAGTAAGAGAATGTCCAGCCGCTGTCCAAACTGTTTCGACTTTTGCGCCCCGTTTTTCGAGGATTTCCACTAATTCTTCGGAGGCTTTTGCGGTAATAAGTGGATCATTTAAGCCAGCGGACAGAAATACGTTGCGGTGGCTAATCGAAAATTCGGGTTGTTTATTTCCAGCTGGCATCGCATGAAACAAAATCGCTTTATGGAAACTATCTTCTGCTTGTAGTAGCGCGTTGGCTGCGATGTTTGCGCCATTTGAATACCCTACTGCAATCATTCGTTCAAAATCCAATTGATATTTTTCAGCCAGTTCGCGTGTTGTAGTGATTAATTCTGCGGTTTTACTTTCCAAGTCTTCTAAATCTAAGCTGCCATCGTGAAATCTTTTGAAAAACCGATTTGCTCCGCCTTCTTTAATATCACCGCGCAACGATAAAACAGCCGCGTCACCTGCGATAAATTCCGCCACTTCGACAAGCGACTTTTCATCGCCGCCTGTCCCGTGAAGTAGTAATAGTGGGGCTAAATCCTTATTTTTCCCTGGAATATAAATGTGTTCCATCGTTTATCAGCTCCGTTTCGTATTAATCGGACGTACCATTTTTTCAATTTCTGCGCGTTTTGGTTCTAAAAATGGAGGCAAGGCTAATTTTTCACCGAGTGTTTCGTATGGTTCATCATTTGCAAAGCCCGGACCATCTGTCGCGAATTCAAACAAAATTCGTTCTGAAACGGGTACATACAATGATTCAAAGTAGAAGCGGTTTACATAGCCAGAGTTGGGTGCTTCGATTGTATTCATGCGGTCAATCCATTTTTGCAATTCTTCGTGGTCTTCTACTCGAAAAGCCACATGGTGAACGCCACCGTAGCCTTGTATTGCAGCTGGAATATCGGTACGTTCTTCGACAATCACTTGCGCCCCGTTACCACCTTCGCCAACCTCGTATAAATGAAGACCGTCTTCTTCTGTCACTTTTCTAAAGCCAAAAATCGTTTGCAAAATCGCATCCATATTTTTGAGCGAAACTACCGTTAAAAAGACTGGTCCTAAACCGTAAATTGCATATTTTTCTGGGACTGGTCCGTTTTTCCATGGAGTTCCAGCTGCTACCCCTTCGTTATTTTCATCTGAAATCAGTTGTAATTGTTGGTCGTCAAAATCTTGGAATGTCAGATATTTTTTGCCAAATAGAGTTTTGATATCACTATGCGGAACTTCTAATTGTTCAAAACGATTAAGCCAGTATTCAAGCGCCGCATCACTAGGTACTCGGAAAGCTACGCGAGAAATACTGTCTGTGCCGTGACGTCCTTTTGGTAAATTTGGAAAGTCAAAAAATGTCATATCCGTTCCCGCTGAACCTTTGTCATCGGCGAAAAACAAATGATACGTATGAATATCGTCTTGGTTGACGGTTTTTTTCACTAAACGCATTCCTAAAACTTCTGTAAAAAACGCATAATTTTTCTCCGCACTACTTGTCATTGCTGTTACGTGGTGAATTCCTTTTAAATCTTTAATCATGATAAATCTCCTCCAAAATAAGTTTCAATTTCTGTTCTTTTTTCTTCTAAAAAGCTTGGTAAGGCTAAGTTGTCGCCCATTGTTTCAAGCGGTTCGTCTATTGTAAAACCGGGGCCAGCACTTGCAAATTCAATTCTTAAGCCACCTGGTTCGCGAATATATAGACTTTTAAAATACTCGCGGTCAACAAATTCTTCTATTTTCAAATCGTTTCGAACAGCTATATGGTGAAGTTCATCAACGGCTTCTTTGGTTTCAACGGTATAAGCAATGTGATCGATTGTCCCGCGTCCTGTTCGCGATTTTTTGTCTGAACTTGTGGCATGAAGTTTCGCAAAACTCGTCTTGTCTTTATCTACTAATACCCCATTCTGACTTTCTAAGCCAAATAAATCCGTGAAAAACTGGCTGGTCGCGGCCGGATTTGGCACGTGATAGTCTGCGCCGATAATCCGAACAATTTGCTTTTCAGCCGGGATATCAGTATGGATGGTTGGGTTAGAAATGGTTTCTGGTATTTCCGTTAGGATGATACCCATTGTATCGGGATCTTGTAAGGTTAAAGTCTGGCCTTCTTTTTGGAAAGATATCGCAAAATCGTTTAGCCTTTTTTTCCAGTAAGAGCTTGTGCCTTTTGGTATTCCAAGGGTGATGTTTCCGAAAAAGGCGCGTTCGTTGTAGCTTGAGCCGATACGAGGTACTTCGAAAAATGTTAACAAGGTACCCGGGCTTCCTGTATAGTCTCCGTAAAATAGGTGGCGCATGTGAATATTGTCTTGATTTACTGTATTTTTTACGAGCCGTAGCCCTAATATGTCTGAATAAAAATGATGGTTCTCGCTAAATGATTTCGTTAGCGCAGATACGTGATGAATGCCTTTAATCATTTGTTTGTACCTCCTTCTTGATTACTAACTATAGTTTATAACTAAACTATTAAAAAGAAAAGTTTTATGCTCACAAAAAGTAAGTAACTTTTAATGACCGCAAAAAAGAGCGCCATTAAGCGCTCTTTAATACACATCTCGTTTGGTGAAAATAAAATAGGATAAGATAAACGCGACTAGCATCCACGCGGTCAGAACGAGCATCGAGAAACTCAATGTCATGCCTTCGACGGGTGGGCTCGAGCCGTTTAAGTAATTCGTTAGTTGTAAATTAACCATAAATAAATATTTCGCGCTCGGCCAAGAGCTGACGAGGTTGGTTAAAATGGTTCCGGTAATGAGTGAAGCAAGCATAATTCCCATTACGGCAGCTGTGGAGCGGACGAGCACCGATACAAACATCGTTAACACGCCGACCACGACACTGACAAACCACGCGAGTCCGAACTCCATGAGCAGTAGTTGCCAAACCGGCAGTTGGTACACGTCTGTTGTTGTAACAGCACCATCTTTCATGCCAAATCCGGTGAGAACTGGCGCATCCCAGCCACCGTAACCAAACACAATTCCAGAAATCAGATAGGCAATAACAGCGGATAATACCATAATCGCGGAAATCGAAAGCAACATTGAAATATATTTACTCGTCAAAATCCGCCATCGCTTCACAGGCCTTGTCAGCAGGAATTTCATCGTTCCCGCACTTGTTTCAGCACTAATTAAGTCGGCCGCTATAACCATGATAAAAAGCGGAAACAATAAACTAATACCATTTTCGACAAACGTTTTTAGGAAAGTTGGTGCTCCAGGTGCATTTGGGTTGATGTCATTATCCAAATAATATTGTAGTTGCCCGACAAGCACTTTGAAATATTTTTGATATTCTTCTGGCAGTCGCCCTGTTCCGAGCCTATTTTCAAGGTCAACAATTTGTTGTTGGGTTTGCACATGCCAATCGCTTGTCCCAGCTTGCTTTTCATCTTCTTGATGCTGCCGGAACTGTGCATACGTGAAAATCGCTACGATAATTGCCACTAGCGCCAAAATAACAATGAGTCGCTTTTTGCGCCAAAGTTTTAATTGCTCATTATAAACTAAATTAATCAATCGTATGACCTCCTGTTAACTCAAGAAATAGGTCTTCGAGAGATGGTTTTTTCTTGTCGATTTCATGGACTTGAATGCCTTTTGCAACTAACTGTTCGTTCCATTCGGCGCTATGTTCATTCACTGCGGTCACGAGATATTCGCCGTCCACTTCTACTTCGGTTACACTTTCCAAAAATGCTTTGGCTTGTTCAAAAGGAGTCGCCAGCCAGCGTAATTGTGCACGAGAACTAAGAAGATGTGAAACTTGATCGGTTTTAATAATCGTTCCATCTGTCATAATCGCCACTCGGTCACATAAAAGTTCAATTTCACTTAATAAATGGGAAGAAACAAGTACACTAATACCTTCATTTTTAGCCAGAGCACGGATAAAGTCGCGCATTTCGTGAATTCCAGATGGATCTAAACCGTTTGTTGGTTCATCAAGAATTAATAATTTCGGATTCGAAAGTAACGCTTGAGCAATGCCTAAACGCTGGCGCATACCAAGTGAATACGTAGAAACTCGGTCATTTATCCGCTTTTCTAGCCCAACTAGCTCGGTTACTTCTTGGATGCGTTCTTTTTTAATCGCCGAATCCATTCGGGCAAAATACGCTAAATTTTCTTGTCCCGTTAAAAATGTATAGAATTCTGGGTTTTCAACGATCGAGCCAAGTCCGCGCATTGCTTCGGTGAAATTTTTCCGTATATCTTTCCCACCGATTAAAATCGTTCCAGATGTTGGTTTGATTAGCCCCACAATCATTCGAATCGTCGTTGTTTTGCCAGCTCCATTCGGTCCAAGAAAGCCAAAAACTTCTCCGGGCATTACTTCAAAAGAAATCCCTTTGATAATTTCTCGTTTGCGAATTTTTTTATGCAGATTAGTTACTTGAAGTGCTAGCTCCGTCATCGTCTTTTCCCCCTCCTGTTTGTATAACCTTTGTCACCCGATTACCGATAAACTGATATCCGGCGTGATTTGGATGGAATTTATCAGTCGCTAAATATGCATCCCCATTTTGCTGAAATAAATCAAAAGTCGGAACATAAATGATATTTTTCTCGTTTTGCGATAGATTTTGACTTTGCATGTTCCACTCATTCGCAACTGCCGACATTTCACTCGCATTTTTTAATGACATAAACGGATTATACAGCCCAATATGAAAAACGGGCGCGGATGGATTTAATTTTCGTATCGTTTGGTAAATTTGTTTCAGGTTGTTCGTATAGCTTGCTTCGGCTTGTTTAATTGCATTGCTTTTGAAATCATCCAGTGCTTCTCCGCCACGAAACAAATCATTTCCGCCAATCGTCATTAAAATAACATCGGCTGATTTTATTTGGTTTTGCACTTCTTTTTGATCTAATTGTTTGAGAAGCTGGTCTGATTTCGCCCCACTAATAGCAAGATTGACATTCTCGACATTTTTCTCTTTTTGTTTGTAGAAATTCTCCACCACTCGGACATACCCGCCGCCTTCTGTATCGCCAACGCCATATGTAAGCGAATCACCGAGCGCGGTTATTTTAAAGGTATCTTGTTTTTTCGTTACTGTCGTCTCTTTTTTGGTGGTGGTTTTCGCATTATTCGTTTGATGATTTTTCTGCCCATACCAAATTGATACCACCCCAACCATGCTCAAAATTAACGCAACAACGGAAAAAACTAATAGAATTTGAACCGTCTTACTCTTTTTCACTGACAACCACCTACCGTTTCATGAGGTTTATATTTCACTAAGTATAGCATATTTTAAAATGAGACTCCTTCATTTAAAAAGGATAGCTAGTAAAAACTAGCTATCCTTTCAGACTGTAGAAAAACGGTCCTTCTCAAGCTTTAATATTTGAGAAGGACCGTTTTTTTCTGTTTAAAGTCAAAAAAATAAAAAGGCACCGCCTTTTTCCATAGCCAATTAGCCATTTTTTTCAGGTTCATGGCTGCAAAAGTAAGCATCGCTTGGAGGGTTACTTTTGCAAGTCCGCGATAAGTAGTCCATCTCATACCATGCTTTTCTTTGGCATCCGCAAAACATCTTTCGATGGTTTCTTTCCTGCGTCTATACCATTTTTTATGCTGTTCTGTGTAGCGCAGTTCCTCCGAAACTTCTAAGTAAGGCTCCCAAAGATGTCGTAAAATCATTTTTTCTTTTTGTTTATTTTGCGTGCAATCCTTTAAGAGAGCGCAACTACTACAGTGAAGTGAATTAGATTTATAAAGACGATAACCATCTCTTGTAGTACGAACATAGGATAACAATGCCTCATTTGGACAAAGATAACTGTCTAAATAATGGTCATAGAGAAACGCTCGTTTCGAAAATAAGCCTTCTTTTCCTTTTGGTCGAGTATACGGAAGCACCGCTTCTATTCCTTGACTCCAAAGGTATTTAGCGATAATGGGTGTTTTATATCCAGCATCTGCAACGACCACCAAAGGGGTAGAAAGGGTGTTTTTTAATTTTTCAATAAGTGGAATCAATTGTTGGCTATCATGAATATTACCTGGAGTGACAATGGAACCTAGAATAAAACCATTGGTATCACAAGCCGTATGGAAAGAATAAGCAAATTGTTTTTCCCGTTCTCCTTTGACATAGTAGCCGCTTTCGGGATCCGTATCACTTATTTTGCTTTCTTTCTCCTCCTGACTTTCTTTCCTGGCGAATGGCTTTTTTCCTTCGGCAACTCGGCTGACATTAATTTCATCTTCTAGTACTTCTTGATAAACGCGTGTTTCTTTTCGAATCAATTTTTTATGAAATTTGTGTTTATTCGCATTGGCTTTCACATGGGTAGAGTCCACAAACGCAACGTCAGGGTCCACTAAACCAGCCTCCATGGCTTGTTTTAAAATGCGATAAAAAATGTGTTCGAACACCTCTGTTTCTGCAAAACGTCGCACGTAATTTTTACCAAAAGTAGAGAAGTGAGGGATTTTTTGATTGAAATCATATCCTAAAAACCAGCGGTAAGCCATGTTCGTTTCTACTTCTTTTATAGTTTGGCGCATGGAACGGATGCCAAAAAGATATTGGATGAGTACTAGCTTTATAAGAACTACCGGGTCTACACTAGGTCTTCCTGTATGAGAATAAGTATGTTCTACTAATGGGTAGATAAAATCAAAATTAATCACCTTATCTATTTTTCTTACTAAATGGTCCTCTGGGACCAAATCATCTAAAGAGATGGCTATTAATTGATTTCGCGCCTGTTGTTGATGTTTAGAAAGCATTTTAATCACCTCGTTGTTTTATGTAAGCCTTAACATTATTATAAAACAAAAAAGACTGTAGATAAAATGATTTCTCACTTTGTCTACAGTCTGAAAGGATAGCTAGTAAAAACTAGCTATCCTTTTTAAATTATTGGAGCAACCACTCATCAGCTTCTTTGAAAAATTGAGCCACTTGCTCCGGGCGATCAATGCCGGGAAGATTATTATCAATCTCATAACCGTTTAATGTTAATGAAAGTGCTAGGCAAGCATAGCTTTTTCTAAAATTAGCTAACAACTCAGCAGGAACATCTGCAAGTTTACTGGGAATGATTGGCATCAACGAGTCTTTCTCATAAACTCCTTCAAACGCATTAATATACCATCTGCCTTCGATTCGCTCAACTCGTGTGACTAATTTGGCGTCAGAATTGAGTTCCATTTCTACTCCATTAATGATGGTGCGTGTTTGGATAGTGGCTTGCATAATTGCCACAGCTCGATCGTTATTAATCCAAACTTGCGTATTATATATTTTATGTGGCGCAGGATTGGTCATTTTCTTTGATGCTTCAATAAAGCCATGGCCAGTCCCTTGAAACCATGAAATTTTTACGTTTGAATCTTTTGTAAAGCAAGTTTCCATTTCATCCCAAAGTGCATTGTCGCGACAAAATCGTTCAAATTGAACTAGCTCAAGGATGTCTGTCTTTGCTTGTATTTTTTCTGCGGTAAAAGGTTCGTTTCTAGTTAATAACATCTAATCTCCTCCGTATTCATTCTTTTAATACGAATAGCTTACCATTACCGCATACGAAAAGATGTAACGCTGGTTACTAGTTACTCAATAAAAGTATCAAATATAATCGCATCTAAAATAATAACGCTACTTCCTTCGATACGAATAATATTTTCTTTTTGCATTCTGCCAAGTTCTCTCGAAAGTGAAGGTCTTGTAATATCAAGATAGTCGGCAATTTCTTCTCTTGTTTCTGTTAATTCGATACTGCCATCATCGTCTTGGATGCCAAATAAATAATTGCTTATTTTTGCACGAACAGAGTCTTCTGAAACCATTCGTACCTTTTCACCTATATATTCAAATTTTCTAGTAACACTTTTTAATAAATTGACTAATAGTTGGTTTTGTAAAGCTAAATCTAAGGTTTGAAGAGTTTCTTGGTCGATGCTGCTAATTTCTAATACTGTTGTCGGTTCAAGCACGATTACATAGTCCCAAAATGGATTGCGATGCGAGAAATAATAAATCTCCCCAGCCAGTTCTCCAGGTTCTGTGACATTTTTACCTAGAATCCGCTTACCGCTACTTGTATTTTTAGCAATGGCCGCATTTCCTTTAACTAAAATATATACTTTCGTTACTTCGTCTGTATAAAATAAAATCTCATTATTTTTATAGTGCTTTTCTTTAACCGTAATTTTATTCATCAGTTCGTTTAATTGAGCTTCTGTTAATCCTTCGCATAATTGGCTATTTTGTAATTCAGTTCGAATGTTCATTTTGCTTCTCCTCTAAAATGAAAGTTACTTTTAACGATAAGCATAGACCACTTTCTTTTAAATAGCAATTACGACTGCATCAAAAAAATTCTGCTAAATTTAACCTTTAGCAGAATTTTTTATTTTTATCCCCAGATTGACAAAAGTACTTTAGCAAATCCGGCTGGTTTTTGAATATAACCTAAATGACCGCCTGGAATATCCACGATAGTTAATCCGAGCTGTTTGGCTATAAAGGCATTAACATCTTGTGGGAATGAGCCTTTTGAATCGGTACCATTAAGTAACGTAATCTGATGAACATATGGTTTGAAATCGTCTAAAGATATATTAGAGCTAGTATATTGGCGGATTTCATAAGTGAACCAGTATTTCATTTGTTGCGTGGTTGAATCTTTTGTCACTTCGTCTATTGTTACGGCTGGTTTCGACATGCTTTCTGCGTCAATGGGGGCAATATGAAGTGTTTCGCCAAAAAGTTGCATTGCTTCAGCCATATTTTTAGTTAGGGCAGTTTGTACAATCTTTTCATTCGCTTCTTGCCACATCTCCGAATCTGGTAAGAATGTATTGATTGGTGGCTCATGAAAGGCTATTTTTTTAACAACTTCTGGGTGATTTTTCAAGACATGCATAGCAACAATCGAACCAGAGCTTGACCCTAAAATATAAACAGGCTCGTCGCTTAACGCTTTTGCGAGTGCAGCAATATCAGCAGCATCTCTAGTCACTCGGTAATCATCATATGCATGACTAGCGCGCTCCGGTATAGCTGCTGTTAACTCACTGTCCCCATACCCACGACGATCTACCATTACAACAGAAAAAGATGTTTTCAATTGCTCTGCCAGTGGTAAAAAGATATCTCCAGTTCCATTTGCTCCCGGTATAAAAATAAGAATAGGACCTTGTCCGACTTTCTGATACGATAATTTTGCTCCTTCAATGTTTAAAACGCTCATTATGACCATCTCCTCTAATTTATCTAAAATCTAACTTTAGTATAGATAGCTTTTGTGATTTCGTCTGTAACCGTGGTTACGAAAGGAGAAAGCTATTATGGATTTATTTTCCAAAAAACACCCACCAAATGGTAGGTGCTCATAAGGAAATGTTCATATAGTTCGGTAGAGGCGCACATTGGCGCCGTATTACTATAAGTGACAATAATAAAAATGTATTGACTAACTAATTGTATGTTCTCAATAAACTCGCAAACCATACGAGATGCGGCAAAATTATAACAAGGAAAAATAATTCAAAAAATAAAAGCGCAATACGAGGAATTCTAATTCCATCATATTACGCTTTTTACATTATCTGTTTGTTAGCTGTCACTATCAATAAGTTCATATACTTTCTTATGAGCCACTACCTAAGGATGGGTGTTTCTGTTAGTCTTATTCCGCCACAATTGCTTTTGTCAAATCGTCCACGAAATCTTGTTTATTTTCTGCTTTCGATGCTTCGGAAATTGCATCAATATCTTTCGGTTTATCATCCCAGCGCCCAGAATCTGCTGTTACCGCAATATGGATACTTTTATCTTTATTATCATTCATAAAAGTGGTTACGTTTTCTGGAATATCATCGGACTGCACTGTGGTGAATAGAACAACTTTGTCATAATCATCTGCTTTTACTTTGTCTAGTTTTGTTGTATCGATAATCGAAACATGTACGTTTTTGCCTTCCATGTCTTTTTTCACTTGGTCCATTACACTGTCTTTGAATTTACTACCTTGAGTTGCCAGTAATACATGATCTCCTGTAGCTGATTTATTTATTTCGGCATTTTCAGTAACGTCCATTGATTTAATAAAACGGTAGGATAGCATCACTCCTGCAAATATGACTACTGCGATTCCTACGACGATTAAGCTGATTTTTAGTGGTTTTTTCATGTTAAATTCCTCTTTTCTGTTAGTTGGGTCATTCTGATCTTAAAGCTTCTGCTGCATCTAATTTTGCTGCTTTATTACTTGGATAAATCGAGAAAATAAAGCCAATAGTAATTGTTATTGCGAGTGTAACAAGGAAATTCCAGAACGAAATGTGAATCATATCTTCAAAGCCAATTTTCGTTTCTAAAATGGGACTGGCTATTTTTGCAATTGTCATGGCGACAAGACTTGATAGCACATTAGCTAAAATAATAATATAACTTGCTTCCATCATGAAAAGTCCGCGAATATGGCGTTTACGATAACCAATCGCTCGGAATACACCGATTTCTCTTGTTCGTTCCACCACACCGATATAAAGCACGATAGCAATCATCACGCCAGCAACTGCAAGCGAAAGACCTGCAATAAAGGCAATCAAGTACACAATAATATCGGTAAACTGGCTAAATGTATCTACGAAAGCATTCGCGTTAGTAATCGAATAATTCGCCCAGTCTTTGTCATCCTCATATTTCTCCACGATTTCTTCTGCTTCTGCTGTCGTTTTTGTGAATGCATCTACAGATAAAATCGGTTTTTCAATACCAGTTGTTTTAATAAAGTCGTTCATTGTTTTTGTGGAAACATCAAATCCTCTAGCAAAACCTTCCTTAGATGGGTTGGTAATACCGGATATAATTGTTTCTGTTTTAACCGTATTTTTTGTGTCACTGTTTCTTCCGGCATAAACTAAGGTTATTTTTTTACCAATGAGTTTATCACCATCACTTTTTGTTAATTCATCAGAATCCTTTTTTCCAAGAATAGCTCTTGCTACACTTGACGGGATGACTGCTCCGGTTTCATCACTTGTCACCATTTTCCCGCTTAGAAGATACTCATCTTTGACGGTTAAATCTTCATAGCGTGATGGCTTAAAGTTGGCTTCTTGCATTTCACCAGAAATACCTTTCAAGTATTCGCCATCGTATTCAAATTTAATGCCTTGGACAGTAGTGCGTTCATATATTTCTGTAATATTTTCATCTTCATACAGTTGCTTAATTTTCTTGATCTCACTACTCGTTAATGGAGTGGTAGGTTCAGGTGATTTCGAGCCACCATCTTCTTTATAATAAGTCGTAATCTGATTGGGTGAAAAAGTTGTCCCAAAAATCTTTGAAAGACTTTGATTTACTCCATTTCCAAGCCCAAATGCTAATAAAATAGCGATAATTCCAATCGAGGTGCCAAGTGCTACGAGCAAATTTCGGAATTTTCTATTGAAAAAACTTTTAAAAGAAATTTTTGCAGTAGCCCACCAGTTTAGTCTTAACTTTTTTTCGTTTTTGTGGGTAACTTTTTGGACAACTTCTTTTTTTCTTTCAAATGAAATTACTTCTCCATCTGCTAGGCGTAATACCGCATCAGTTTGGTCTGCAATGTTTAAATCATGGGTTACAACTATTACGGTTGTCCCTTTTGCGGCCAAATCCTTAAGCAGTTTAATAATTTCATCTGAAGTAACACTATCCAGTGCTCCAGTTGGTTCATCGGCTATAATCATATCTGGATTATTAGCGAGAGACCTTGCAATCGCTACCCTTTGCTTTTGTCCACCAGATAGTTGTGTTGGTTTTTTGCTAGCAAAGTCTTCTAGCCCCACTTGTTTCAGCAAATCAAGCGCTCTCGCATTTCGATCGCTTTCTGCTAATTCAGGATTCAAATATAATGGAACTTTTACATTTTCAATAACAGACATATGATTGACTAGATGAAAGCTTTGAAAAATAAAGCCGATATGATTAAAATGATAGGCATCTAAATCAATATCCTGTAAATCTTCTCCATTGTATAAAACTTTCCCTTCATAATCAGTGTCAAGTCCACTAATAATATTTAGCAACGTAGACTTCCCACTACCACTTTTTCCTATAATTGCTGCAAATTCTCCGTCTTGAATGGTCACATTAATATCTTTCAAAACTGGTGTTTCGTTTTTCTTTCCTAACTTATAAGATTTTTTAAGGTGTTTAATTTCTAACATTTACTCTCCTACTTTCAAATAGTATCCATTTTTTTAGATTTCATATAGATGTAACTGCCTGCAATAACTGAACATAAGCCTACATTCCAAACAATAGATAGAAGGGAAATATCAAAGTGTCCATTAGGTAAAATGGAAATGATTCCAGGGCCGTTATAAATATGCAAGTAGTATTCAGCTAGTAAATTGACAATTAGGATAGCAAAGAGAAGGAGAATAACTGCCGCTTTTTGAAGAGAACTCGCCTTCACGTGATCTTTTAACCACCCTACCGGAATAACAAAGTAACAAACAAACATAGCGATAAATAAAAACATCATCAACGTTCCAGAAACAAACGATAACGCATCGCCTGCTTCCATACGTCCTGTTTCAAAACCGTAATACCAAATAAAGGCACTTTGAAGTAAAATTACAGTAATTGCTGATAAATAAGCAGCAAATAGTTTTCCGAAAAATTTCTTTGTTTCTGAAAATCCAGAAAGAGAAGCAAGTGTTACATTTTCTTTCGATGTGTCGAGTTTCGTGATTTTCCAAGTAGTGATAAGCACTAGAATTAGGCTCATTACCGTCGTTCCTCGAATTGCTCTAAAAAGCAAATCCGTTCCCTCAAGCAGATTCATCGTGAACCCTAGAAAGTTCAGCCCCAAGATAATTGCAAGTCCAATCAAAAGAATAGGACTGATTTGTTTTAAATAAAAAGTAATCATTTTTGTCATTTGTTCATTTCCTCCTTATAGAAATCGATTAATGCGTTGCCTGTTTCCTCGCGATAAGTTTCTGTTTCAATAGTTTTTAACGTGTTATCTTTAATTAACCACAGTTTGCTATATAATTTTTCGGTTCCTTCTAAATGGTGGGAAGAAATAATCGTGATAGCATCTGGATTTGTTTCGCTAATAATAGCTTTCATTACTTCTGAACGAGCCATAATATCGATACTCGCAAAAGGTTCATCATAAAGATACAATTTGGCTTTTCTTGCTAACACACTACCAATTTTCACTTTCATTAACATACCTGTTGATAGTTCGCCAAGTTTTAGTCGTTTGTTAATTCGCCATCCAGCAAGTAATCGGTCCCACTTATCTAACTCCATATTTTCAAAAAGCAAACCATGTTGTTTCATATAATCTTCTATAGTAGTACTTTTTTTAGCGTAAAGTTCATTATTTAAATAAGCGATTTGCTGGCGGATATCATTAGTAGTAAATACTTCATTGTCTAATTCCAATGTGCCACTATCCGGTTTCTTCAAGCTTGCTAACATATCTAGCAAGGTCGTTTTCCCGCTACCATTTTCACCAGTGAGCACGATCATGTCGCCTGGTTTTGCTTCGAAGTCTACATTTTGTAAGACTAATTTATTTGGATAGGATTTAGCGATATTATTTCCCACTAACATTTACTTCTACCTCCTCTACTTTTTTCACCCAAGCGATAATTTTTTCTTTATTAATTCCTAATTTACTCATTTCACTAATAAAATTTTCGGTAAGTTGTTTTGCGATGTCATTTTCCAATTGCTCAATTCTCCTCTTATCTTCTGTCAAATATTTACCAGTACCTCGAACGGTGTAAATAATTTCCGTTTCTTCCAGTTCTGCATAAGCTCGCTGGATGGTTGTCGGATTTACTTCTAACTTTGTTGCTAACTCTCTTACAGATAGTAGCTTGTCACCAGCATTGTAAATTCCTGTAACAATTTCTGTATGAATATAATGAACGATTTGTTTATAAATGGGTTTACTATCATCAAACTTCATAATTTCCTCCTTTCGCCTGTCTGTCCGTATCACCGTACCACCTGGGTCACACTGGCTATGAATGTACTATATCAAAGGAAAATCGCTTCATTTATACATTACATATATCTAAAATGCGTTTTTTATTGCTTAAAAAATTTTTTTAATTAAAAATGTATACAATAAGCCAATCTAGATAACGTCACAAACTGTTCATAATATTTTTTTTAAAGAAATAGCGTATAATAAAGTGGTAATTATTCAAATATAAGGGGGCACTATAATGCCAGAGAAATTTGATACCGTACTTGGATATTTAAAAGAATTTCCAGACTACTATAAATATGTAACGAAGAAAACCTATACCGTAAATGAAAAAATAATTTTTGAAGATGAAAAAGCGAAAAGTATCTTTTTTATCGTGGAAGGTTATGCTGCAGTTGAATTAGAGGATAATTTAAGAAAAACGAACTACATTTCCATCTTTGTTCTTCCATATAATGTTTTAGGAATTGATGCATTTTCCTCTTATCCGAAAAAAAAGCATAGTATTACGGTCATGAGTGAACATTTGATGCTCTATAAAATAGATGCTGACTTTTTACTCAACATATTATCGATTAAACCTGATGTAAATGATTTTCTCTTAACAAGTATTGCTGACGTTTTTGCTCGTCACTATGCGCTTCTTGGTATGATTGCAAAAACGCCGAAAGAACGGATTTACATGGCTTTAGAAAATCTTGCGGTAGAGATGGGCACTGAAGATGAAGAAAGAAATGAAATTGTATTACCAAACTTTATCAATCAGTCAGTTCTTGCAAGATATTGCCGCACAACGCAGCCAAACATATCCAATTTACTAACCGAACTTGTAGAAGAAGAATTTTTGGTCAACAAAAAAAGCCCTTACCGGATTGATAAGGACTCTTTGGATATATGAGATTGATATTAATTTAATAACTTAAATCATTTCCATTAGTTTCAATTACTTTTTTATACCAATAGAAACTTTTCTTCTTCAAACGTTTATAGCTATTATCTTTATCAACATCAACAAAGCCATATCTTTTCTCGAAACCTTCACGTGTTGAATAAAGAGCTATTATTCACTAAATTAGATAAACGTTTATGTCACAACCTTCTTCAATGGCTTCTTGCATACGCGCAATATGTGAGGCCAAATAATCAATTCGGTACGTAGAATCAATTGTCTAGCCCCGTTCGGTTGTTTGACAATATGGGTTTGGTGCTTTGATTCCGTTCCTTTTTACAAACAGTAATTTTGAAGTCTGACTCATCCCTAAAAGCATCCAAGATAGTACGCTTTTATACGTTCTTCCGCGTTAAAAAAATCCCAACGACTCCTCCTATAAGGATAATCGGTGCTAATCTGACAAACAACCATTCAAATGTATGAAAAGCTACTCCGATAACGCTAGTTTCAGGGTCACTATAATCCCAACCTAAGTAAGGACTATTTAGTATTATAAAGACCGAAGAAATTATTGCTATAACGGCACACAACGAGACAAATAGCCAATAAAGCATTTTTCGTCTGGCGGTCTTTCTTTGTGCAAGCTGTAAGTTTATAATCTCCAGTTTTTCGGAGATCGCTTTTACGTCATCAACCTTTGAAACCATAACAGTTTCTCCAAGCAAAGTGCTTACTGGTGTTTCAAGCACTTCCGATATGGAGATTAACATATCAGAATCAGGAACTGACAATCCTTGCTCCCATTTAGAGATTGTTTGTCGCACCACATTCAGTTTGATGGCAATTTCTTCTTGCGAAAGTCCTTTTGATTTCCTGATTGCTTTAATATTTTCGTTTAACATTAGAGATACCCACCTTTCTTCCAGTTGTTATCACTATTGTATGAGAACTCGTCCATTGCTACAAGCAACGCATATTAACATTCAAACTTTATAGCCACGATATGCAGTTTTGTATTTACTATCACATCCATAGTACCTTTCAATCATAAAAATATTATTTTGCTTTCTTTAATTCAGAATAGGACGTAAAGTTATTTTTTGCTGGTATACCGTTTTTAGTTGGTATCTCTTTAGCACATTACCCTTTTAAAATAGGCAGCCTAGTTCTAATATATTTCAGCTATGCTTTTGCTTTTTACGCCAGAAGAATAAACTAAATGCGACACATACTGCTATTAAACCAAATACACTATACAGCACACTATCCCAAAGATTATCCCCTGTAGTTGGTAGTTTTATTTTTCCTGCTACTGTAGGTTGTGTCTTTGTTACCTTTAAATTTCCAGGTTTTGCAACGTGAGTCTGATCTACGCTAGGTGTATTTGGAATGTTTGGTTGGTCTGGATTAATTGGTTGAACAGGTGTTACTGGTGGTGCTGGAATAACTTTAGCTTTTACAGTTACATTAATAGTCACAGCTTCCCCGGAAAAACTATAAGTAACCGGATAAACACCTGCTTTTGTCGTGTCTACTTTCCCTTCTACTTTTACATCATCAAAGGAAACTGCAGCTCCAACAGAATTTACTGCGCTATCAAAATTATCCTCTGCGCTCCATGTATCTCCTACGTAAATCGTGGAATCATGCGCTTTAATTTTTGCAGGTACTGCATTATACACGTAGGTGACTGTTTGTGGATTTGTTTCAAAAACGCCGCTTGCATTGACTGGTAGCTTACTATTATCTAATGTAAATCCAGTAATTTCTTTCGCTTTTGCGTGATAAGAATCATCTAGTTTTCCGGTCAAAGTGTCAGAAGTAGTGATTTCGTTGCCGTTTTCATCTACGTATTTTACTGTGACAGGTGCGCCTTCCATTTTTTTATAGACATACGTGACAGATAGTGGCGCGTAGTCAAAAGTGCCCATCCCATTGGTTGGTAATTTGGAAGTATCTAATTCGTACCCATCAATTACTAATTCGTAGTCAGGCGTTGTTACATCATAATCATCACCTACAAATCCACTAACTATCTGTGGATCATGAATCGTTTTTCCATCTTCATCTACATAGTTAACTGTCAAATCACCAGCCACCGTACTTGCCATGCTGATACCAAAAGTTACTTGGTTTTGTGGGTTGTTCGGCGCATTATCAAGTACAACTCGAATATTATGATAGCCTGAGCTGAAACTTTTCAAAGAAATACTAATGTCAGAATTTAACTCACCTTCGTAAAGTATTTTACCAGAAGACTCATCTGTAATTGTTACCTCATGACCTTCAAAAAGTTCCCTATCTAACATAAACTCCGCATGCAAATCAATAAAAGTAGAACTGCCAGAAAGAAAAGGAGTAAGCAATGTATCATTCGTTACGTTGCTAAAATAAGTGGTTGTTGCCGTCAAATGCCCACTATATTGAGGTGTAGTCGCTGGATAAATAAAAGTTGAGTAGGAGTAAATACTTGGTTCCGGCTCTCTACTATTAATGGTCACTTGGTTACCTGATACATTTACTTCATTTGTTCCTGTTCGATTTTCGTATAAGCTCAAAGGAATTTGGCCAACCAGTTCGTTGTTCTGTAACGCAATTGACGAAATCTTTCCAAGTCCATCAGGAATTTTTCCAGTGAATTGATTGTAGTCTAATCGAAGTTCTGATAAATTCGTTAATTCCCCTAATTCAGCAGGAATCTCTCCTGATAGCTTATTAGAATATAAAAGCAATTTTTCAAGAGATACTAAATTTTTAATCTCCGGTGGTACTTCACCAGTAAGCGATTTATTACTCAATGAAATGATCTTAATTTTAGCCAAATCGTCAAATGTTAAATCCACACCGACCTTTTTAGGCGCTAATTGTCTGTTTACTTCATTAATCAACCACGTCTGCCCTCCTAAATCTTCCGAAGTAACAATATCGGTTGCATTATTTTTCAAATTAACTTGTTGGTTTGTATCCATTGTTGATTTCAATTTTGTTGTTTCGATTTTGGATGCCAACCCAGAAAGTGGGTTAACCCACACAAAATTTAATGACAAAACAACAGCGGATAGGCATAGAAACGCTTTTTTCATTCGTGTATAACCTCCAGTAATATTTATTACTCCTAAAATTATACGCTAAACAGCCACTCAAAAACGCCTTCCTAAGTAGCAAAATTTCCTATTTATGAACATTTCTTGAACGTTTTATATCACAAAAACAGTATTTCATTCCATTTTCAAGTAATTATTTTTGACACATTTTCACGAATAAAAACGAAAATAATTTACTATAAAAAATCTAATTAGCAAAGTTTCAAAAACACGAAAGTAATTGATATTACTTATTTTCAATTAAAATACAACTCAAAAAAAAAGCGTTTCAAAAGATAATTCCAACATTTTCAAAACATCCCAAATCATCGAAATCCACTTGAATTCAACCTCGTTTTTGGATAAAGTTACACTTTTATCCATTTTTACAATTTTGTCAAAAAAACGTCACAATTTAACAGCTGGACACAGCTAACGAAGTCTAATTTTAGCACTCTGATAATGTGAAATCATATTATTATTGACTGATGAATATTGAAAATAGTAGAAATAGTACTTTTCACATCTGCTCTATTTGTTTGAAGAAATAGAGTTATATAATAACCACAAAAAAACCGACAAAATAAATTGTCAGTTTTACTTTAAAATAAATTTATTATCTTTTGAGAACTATTTAAATCAAAAAAACTGCAACAGAATGATTCCTCATCCTATTACAGTCTAGCATTAAGATTAGCTAAATGTGTCAGTTGGTACTTTTCTCGCTAGGCACATAATACCTGCAATAACAGCAAGTACACCTGGAACGATCCATAGTAATCCTACTAAGAAGAAACCTACAACACCAGCTACTAGCGTCAAGATACCGAATACTTTAGCATTGCGTTTAATTAATACAGCAAAAACAATCAAAGCAATACCAAGCACTAAAGCAATTATAGAGAAAATTACTGTTAAACCACCTGCAGCAGCAAGTGCTTCAGAGTCAGCAGCAGTCATCGCAGTTGCGTTAGATAATTCTTCACTGCCAGAAAGAGCAGCAAGTAAACCTCCGCCCGCGATTCCAGTAATACCAGCAATAATACCTGTAATTCCTGCAATTAATGTTAGAACAAATTCTGATTTTCTTGGATTCATTATGATATAAACCTCCCTTTTAAAATAGTCATTTATTAGTATAACATTAATTTTGCTAGAAAATGTAGACATTTCGTGTATTTTATTGCAATTATCTTTTTATTGTACAATTTTAATAAAAAAAGACCTTTCAAGTGAAAGGTCTCAGATATCTTCACGTTCTAGCCATAAACTAAGGAGTACATCATTTTCTTCTTTAATATCTTCTTTTGTCATTTCGGGCTTAATATCTACTTTTTCAAGAATTTCAAATTGAATGGTGTCAATACCATATTCCTTTGCTTCTTTTGCCATTTCTGGTGGTAGCATATTTCCCGCTCCAATTTTCACTCCGAAAGCAAGTTTATTGGCGATTCCTTTTAAATCCATTGTGTTATCAATTAAGGATTTACCACTTTTTGTACTGATAAAACGGTAAACCCCGGCATCGGGAGATTTTTCTTTATATGCACGAATTAGTTCTTTACGATTGTCTTTATTCAATTATTTCACGTCCTTAATAACCTGCTTCTTGTAATAGTTTGCTTAATGTTTTGAGGCGTTCGCTGAGGAGTTCATCATCATTTTTTAAAACTTGTTCGAACAATTGCATGTCCTCATCGATATATTCGTTATCTTCACAAACAGCAATAGTCAGCGCATCTCCTTGCAAGCCGATGCGATCAAGCGTAGGATTTTCTTTGTCATAAAAATGAGGTAAGCGGTAAGCATCTTTGAAATGGACTTTGGTTCTAGCAATTAAAATGGCCAAATCAAGCACACGGTGTAGCGGAAGTTCTTCGGATTGGCGTGACCATTTATCACCAGTATGACGCCATACTTTGGCTGAAATATCTACTTTACCCCGATCATTCCACTGTGCAAGTCCGAGCGAAAGTCCTTTCGCATCAGAATGGTAAGCGTTCTTGCCATCTACTTCTTCATAATTTTCAACAACGATTACTGGTTTATGTTTTAAGGTAGTTGGAATCTTCATAAGATTTCTCCTTTTAATTTTTAGTAATTTACTAAATTAGTATATTACTAATTTTATAAAATGTAAAGAAAAACTTTCCTAATTACTCGGAAAGTTCGTTTTTCATATGTAATTGTTGAAGTCCATCTGACAATCCGACTTCGATGGTACGATTGTTCGTTACATTCACTATTCCTGAGTCTGTTTGATACGTACCTGTTGCCGGGAGAACGTAATCATCTAAGCCAGTCATCTCACCATTTTCTACAATTCCAGTAATATACCACGGATGGCCTAAGAGCTCTTCCGCTTCTTGAAAATGACCGCGCCGAATAAACGCTCGAATGTTGGTGGAACTTATTTTGGTTTGATTTGTTTCAATAACCGGGACAGATGTGACACCAATATCATAGGGCTTGCATAGGTCCCGGAGTAAATCTACGTCAGAATCGCGCCCTTTCCCAAAATTAAATTCAGAACCAACGACGATATGCGATAAATTCAAATTGGTTAAATGGTCTCTGACAAACTCTTCTGGTGTCGTTTCCGCATACCGAGGTGTGAATGCTGTTTCGATTAAATGATCGACACCGTAATGCGCGAGCCAACGTTCTTTTTCCATTCTTGGTGTGAGCATTTCGCGGTATATTTCGATTTGTTTTAAAGCCCAAAGCGGATGTGGACTGAAACTAATAGCGGTTAATATTTCATTTTCTTTTTTTATGGATAAGGCTGTATTTAAAATGGTCTGATGGCCGATATGTACCCCGTCGAATTTGCCGATTGTTAAAACTGCGGGGCGGCTATCTTTATTTGGTTCGAGTGTTACGTTTGATACTTCCATTGGCTGATTTCCCCCATTCCTCTCTAAGTTTATAGTATAACAAGGGCGTCGTGCAAATTTATTGATTACATAAAAAAAGACCTTTTCTAATTTCGAAAAGGTCTTGAATACTTTATTCTACTGTGACACTTTTTGCTAAGTTTCTTGGTTTATCGACATCACAGTCACGGTGAAGTGCTGCGTAATAAGCTAATAATTGACACGGGATCACGCTCGCTAGTGGTGTTAATAATGGATGCACTTGCGGAATAACAAAGCGGTCACCTGGTTGCGCAACGTTTTCCATTGCAAATACACAAGTTTTTGCTCCACGCGCTAAGACTTCATTTACATTTCCGCGAATATTCCAGTTGATAGATTCTTGCGTGATAAGCGCTAAAACTGGTGTGCCGTCTTCAATAAGCGCAATAGTACCATGTTTTAATTCCCCACTTGCAAAACCTTCTGCTTGAATATATGAAATTTCTTTTAGTTTAAGTGCTGCTTCCATCGCTACGAAATAATCGATGTTTCTACCTAAGAAGAAGGCGTTACGAGAAGTCGCTAAGTATTCGCCCGCAATATGTTCGATAACTTCTTTACTAGAAACCATTGCTTCCATTGCAGTTGCAACGATACCTAATTCAGCAGCTAAATTAATGCTAAGCGCTTCAGCATCACCAATTTCGCGACCAAGTGAAACTGCAAGTACTGCTAAAACCGAAATCTGTGCGGTATATGCTTTTGTTGATGCAACCGCAATTTCAGGTCCAGCATAGAGATACATCGAATGATCCGCTTCACGGTCAAGCGTAGAGCCTGGTACGTTCGTTAATGTCAGCGTCCGGTAACCAAGTTCTTTCACTTTTACAAGGCATTGGCGGCTATCAGCTGTTTCCCCACTTTGGGTAATGAAAATGAATAACGGCTTTTTAGACATTAGCGGTAAATTATAACCAAATTCACTAGAAACATGTACTTCTACAGGAATTTTCGCCATTTTTTCGATTAAATTTTTTCCGACTAAACCAGCATGATAGCTCGTACCACAAGCGACAATATGAATACGGTCAGAAGATAAAATTTCATCAAGGATTGTTTGATCGACATTGATTTCCCCAGCTTCGTTTTGGTAAGCTTGGATGATTTTACGTGTTACTGCTGGTTGTTCGTCGATTTCTTTTAACATATAGTGCGGGTATGTGCCTTTTTCGATGTCAGATGCATCTAATTCAGCAGTGTAGCTCGCGCGGCTAATTTCTTCCCCTTCTAATGTTTCTAATGTAAAACCGTCTTTTGTAACGATAACGATTTCTTTATCCATAATTTCCACGAATTCATCTGTTTCTTTAAGAACAGCCATTGCATCACTTGCAATAACGTTGAAGTTTTCGCCTTTTCCGATTAGTAATGGGCTTTTGTTTTTTGCTGCGTATAGTGTTTCTGTATCGGTTTGGTCAATTAAGCAGATCGCGTAAGAACCATGAAGTAACGATAACGCTTTTTTGAATGCTTCTTTAGTCGAAAGTTCTGCTGCAAAGAGTTCAATAAGCTGAACGATTACTTCTGTATCCGTATCACTAACAAATGAATGATTTTTTAAGTATTCTTCTTTTAAAAGGGTATAGTTTTCGATTACGCCGTTATGAACCATTGTAAAACGACCAGATTTGCTTTGGTGCGGGTGGGCGTTTTCGTGATTTGGTTTACCGTGCGTTGCCCAGCGTGTATGTCCGATTCCTGTTGTACCGAATGCATCACTTGGTACAAGGCTCGCAAGGTCTGCAATCCGTCCTTTTTCTTTAACTACTGTTACTAGGTCTTTGTTTTGCAAAGCGATTCCCGCAGAGTCATAGCCGCGGTATTCTAATTTTTCAAGTCCTTCTAATAAAATGCCTTTTGCATTATTTGTTCCAATATATCCAACGATTCCACACATAGTAAAACTCCTCCAATAATTAACTTGAGGGCAGACTTATCCAATTTCAAGCCCTCTACATTTTTTGGTTTCCTTGGAGGGTAAAAAACATGTTTCATTACTACTCTGTCCACTTGGTCACCCAAGTGATTTGTAAGTAAGACTTAACGACTGCATGCACAGCCGGGAGACTCCCGCCGAAACTTCGATTAATCTCCTCCTCGTCAACTGACTGTTTACTTTTCAGGGATTTCACCTTCAAGTATTTTCGTCCCAATCAGTTCTGGCGCTTCTATTTAATTGTACAATCCTCCTTCACTACTTTTCAAGGAAACAAATTCATTTTACAATAATATGTATACTAGGTCAAGCATTATATATAGCCGTTTGTTTAAAATTGGTCTATACATTGACAAAAAATAACAAATGACTAATAATATAGTTATGATACAAAAAGGAGCGAGCTGAATGGTTTTTGCAAAAAAATTAGTTGCTAGTATTGCTGTTTTCATTTCACTTGGATTCATTTATTTCCGAGAAAGTACAGCTGTCGCATTTGAAAGTACAAATACTGCTTCCTTTCTTCCTTCTACCGGAGATGCGTTTTCGGTTTGGCCGATTGTTATTGGAGTGGTGCTTGTCGCGCTTGCTGTCGTCCTATTTATTAAGAAGAAAATATAAAAAATCGTTTGAGAGCATGAGATATGCTTTCAAACGATTTTTTTATGGGTGACTTAGGTAAATGGCTTGCTTGCCCATAGCAGACCAGCCTTCTTCAAGTACACTTCTTTTTACGGCACGGTTTTTATGTCCATATGGATCATTAATATAAAAATTGTTTTTATCGAACCCAGTAATTACCACACTGTGCATCGAATACGTGATTTTCTTTTTACCTTCTTTTGTTTGGACGGTTTGCCAGTTTTTGGGTGCATGGTAGTCGGTGGTAGTGATAATCCATACTGGTGCGCCTGTGCTGAGTACAGTAATGATGTCTTGAATGCTATTCCCGCTAATATCGTGGACGTGTGCTTCATTAACGTATTTAGCAGCCAGATTAGCTATGGGAGCATGATTCACGCCTAGACCAGGGCTATCGCCGCTAATGCTCCCAACAAATGCTTTATCCGGATTACCGTGTAAACCATTTTGTTCGATTGGTGTTGTTGGGAGATTATTCGCTAACTCATTTTTCGTTACACGCTTTCCATTGAATTGTAAGAGCATTGCTAAACTCGTTACTTCGCAGCCATTAAAAAGCGTAGGAGCATCCATTTGATTCACTAGTGGCACATCTAATCTTACATTAAAAGGTTCGTTGTCTAATTTATAAACGACTTTGGCGCTTTCGAGTTTGACGGTTGGTGAATAAAAGGTATATTTCGTATTTAGAAGGGTCAAACTAAATATACACGCTGTAATGACAAGCAGTGATTTTATCCAAATTCGCATTATACATGCTTCCTAGACATTTTCTGCTAGGACTGGCTCTCCTGGATCTTTTGTTTCTGATTCTGGCTCTTCTGTTACTTCGACCGCTTCTTCGCTCACTTCGGTATTGAAGTTGGCGATATACCCTTCTAATGAACCGGAAATTTTTTGCATTTCTTCGGAGATAACAACTAGCTCGTCCACTTTCATTTTGTTTACTTCTGCGAATTCAAGTGCAGCAGTGGATTTTTCACCGATTTGATTGGAAATTTCTGTTACGTCGCTAATTGACGTGTTGACTTCTTCAATTCCCGCAGCCATTTCTTCGGTTTCTTGAGATACATTTTGCATTTGAGCGGAAATATCATTGACACGATTGAGTAAGTCTGTGAAAGTTGCTTCCGTTTCAGAAATGATTTTTTGGCCAGCTTCTGATTCGGAAAGACCTGTGTTCATTACTTCGATAGTAGTTTTTGATTCTGTTTGAATTTTTTTCAGAACAGTATTAATGTCAACAACAGCAAGTCGTGATTGTTCAGCTAGTTTGCGGACTTCTTCGGCTACGACTGCAAATCCACGGCCATGTTCACCAGCACGAGCAGATTCGATTGCCGCATTTAGGGCAAGCAAGTTGGTTTGGTCAGCGATATTTGTAACGGTATCCAGCGCTTTTTCCACTTCACCAACGCGGTTAACTAATTGAGAAACAACGTCTGTACTTGAACGCATAACGCCACTGATACGGTCCATTTGGGACACGAGATTATTGATAACGGCAATGCCATCGTTCGTTTTTTCTGCGGAATCTTTTGTTAGGTCAGATACTTTAAGCGCGTATTCAGCCACATTTTGAACGCCGCCAGTCATTTGATCCATTGCATCCGTGCTTTCTTTCATGCTGCCGATTTGTGTTTGGATTTGCTCACCCATCATTTTCATTTCGATGTCCATTTCTGTCGTCATTGCAGAAATAATTTCCGAACTAATAATAACGTTATCACTGGAAGATTTAACGTCTGTAGAAGCTTTTTTAACGTCTTCAATCATTAATCTTAGGTTTTCGCTCATTTCATTCAAGTCGTTTGTAATATCACCAAGCTCGTCTCTACCGTTATAAGTGCTGCGGTACGACAAATCTCCACTAGCTACTTTATGTACAGCTGTTTGCAAGTGACGGATTCCTTTTAGAATCACTCTTGTAATATAAGCATTAAAAATGAATAGAGAAATTAGCACGGCAATAATAACTGCTGTGAAAATGATACTGATTTTTACACCAAAGTCAGAAATTGCTTGAGAAGAATTTTCGACTTCTTTGTAGTTCATTTCATTTAAAACGTTTAATTGTTTAGTTGCATCGTCAAATTTTGTTTTGACGTTTTGGTAGTATCTGTTTTGCGCTCCAAGTAGTTCTGCGTCGTCTAGTGCGCTTGATGTGTCACTGATTACTGACGATGCGGATGATTTCATGTCCGCTAGTTTTTCTTCAAAGTACGCTAATTGTTTTTTATCTTCTGCTGTTAAATTGGCTTTTTTGAAATTATGAATTGCTTGGTCATTTTCGGCATAAAGATCATCAATATCTTTTATAAGAGCTGATTTTCCGTTAATAGTGTCGAACATGGTCAGGATGTCGATATTGATTTGTGCCATGTTTGTTTGGATTTTTGCGATTTCTTTCATCGGTGCGACATTATTATCAACCATATTATCTGAAAGTGTTGCTACATGACGAAAGCCAAGAAAGCTAGTCGCGCCAAGTCCGATTAACATGATGGTCGTTATAACAATATTGATGCTTAATTTTGTTTTCAATTTACGATTTTTAATTAAATTCACCCATTCCACACTCCTATTCTCTAATTCTAATTTATTATCTCATATTTTTTAAAAAAACTCCATATTTTATTGTAAAATAATTAGTTTTAATAAAAAAACGTTATAATAATTAGCGAAAATCGGCATGAAACGGGTGATAATGTTATTTTTTTATTTATTTTTTATAAAAATCTGCGTAAAATGGTTTTAAGTGGTGGCATTTTTGCGAAACGATGGTCTTCTAAGACTGATTGGATTTCGAATTTAGTATAACCGAGCGCTTCGTCCATCACGATTTTACCAGGTAGTGGAGCGGCTGCACTGTCCACGGAAACGTCGATGATTACTGGCTTCGTTGCTAGTTTAGCGTTTTCGAAAGCAGCTTCTAGGTCCGCCATTTTTTCTACTCGGAAACCAATTCCTCCACAACTTTCGGCGAATTTTGCGTAATTGATGTCTGGTAGATCGATGGCGTAGTTTAGTTCACCAGCTGATTGTTGTTCATATTTAATGAATGAAAGTTGTTGGTTGTTTAACACGACGACAATCATTGGCATGTTTAAACCTACTGCAGTGACGAAATCTTGCATGACCATGGAAAAGCCTCCATCACCGACGATGGCGATTGCTTGGCGGTCTGGGAATGCTTTTTTGGCAGCGATAGCTCCAGGTAAACCGCAGCCCATAGTACCAAGCCACGCGGAAACGATAAAGTCATTTTGTGGGGTTAAATGTAAATAACGAGTGCTCCAAACAGTTGCAGTTCCTACGTCGATAGAGAAAATGGCATCTTTATCAGCGATTTTTTGGATGTTCGCCATCACGACTTCTGGGGCGATTGGATCGGTTGTTTGTGCGATGTCTTCTTCTAACCATTTCCACCATTCTTGCATGTTTTCTTGGCATGCTTGAAGGAATTTACGCTCTTCTACAGGTGCGGTTTTCGCGGTTAAATTACCGATGATTTCTGCGGCATCGCCAACTAAACCAACTGTTGCAGGGAAACGTTTGCTGATTTTGGCTGGGTCAATATCGATTTGGATGCAGTCGGCTTTTTTTGGTAAATAATCGCTATAAGGGTAATCATTCCCGAACATTAATAGTAAGTCAGTTTCTTGCATAGCTTCATATGCTGGTTTGGTTCCGATTTTACCAAGGTTTCCGAGTGCATTTGGATGGTTATCTGGAACAATGGTTTTTGCTGGTAAGGAATGAATAATCGGGATTTTCAATTTTTCTGAGAAGGCGATTAGTTCTGGTCCAGCGTGTTTAGTCCCTAATCCGGCTAAGATAACTGGTTTTTCCGCTTTTTCAATCCGTGCTACAGCTTCCTGTATTGCCGCTTCATCTAGTTTTGGATTTTCTTGTTCGAATTTGACTGTTTTTGCTTCAAGGCTCGCTTTAATTACTTGTGACGGGATATCATTTGGAATCGTTAGGACAGCGACGCCTTTTTCTTTATAAGCGGTGCGGATTGCTTCATCAACCACATCCGCGAGTGTTTCGGCATTATCAATTTGTTTATTATACACGGCAACATCTTCAAAAATCGCTGGTAAATTGACTTCTTGGAAAAAGCCGGTGTTTAAGACGTCGGTTGTCACTTGCCCAGCGAGTACGAGCATTGGCACATGATCCATTTTTGCATCATACATGCCGTTTAGAAGATGAATTGCTCCGGGGCCGCCGATAGATAATGCGACACCAATTTTGCCTGTTAATTTGGTATATGCTGCTGCGGCGAGTGTCGCCACTTCTTCGTGCCGAACGTGAATAAATTCGATTGCTTCTTGTTCTTTTCGTAAGGCATCAACTACTGTATCAATCGAATCACCAGGTAAACCATATACGTGGTCGATCCCCCAATTTTTTAATGTTTGTACGAGTGTTTCACTTGCTTTTACTTTTTTCATTTTACTTTCTCCTCCCATGGATGTTTTCTCTAATGTCCAATAGTTTTCGTTTACCCTGTTTTTAAAAGAGTATTCATAAAAGAGAATTGACGAACTATTCAGAAGTGCTTATAATGAAGGCAAGGTGGTGATCAAAGAGATGCAAACAAAATTGCACTGCTCTCGACTTTCTAACAATGGCTTTAGGATTGTTTAGAAAGTAAGAGTGAAATAAACTCTTCAATCCTTCAGCTAGTTTAACCAACATTAAACTATTAAAGGAGAATTATAATGAAAGAGTTTATCGAGCCATACCAATATAATTTTATCAAAAATCAATTAGCCAATGTTTCACGCGCATACCGGTCCGCCAATGATACTTCGACTTTGAAGGCGTTAAAATCGTTAACAGAGGAGAAAATCAATGAACTATTCCCGGAAAGCGTGCTAGAGGAGCATAAGGAACTGTTTAGCGAGCTCCATGCGATTACTTCAACCAAAGAAGCAGAGCCGTTTTTAGATGGGTTAAAAGCCTATGTGATTCCTTTCGCGCCACCTAGTGATGTGAAACTTAAAAAACTTTTTGCGAAAACGAAAAAATTAAAAATTCCCGCCTGGTCTAAACTAGATTTGCGCGACTATACTTTTTACGGCTGGAATGATATCGCTCAGCAACGTAAATATATCGTGACTTACGAGGACGGAAATTTGGTCGGCGTACAAGGAACTATTTCGACAGAGATTCAAAAGGGTGTTTGTTCGATTTGTCACTCGCATTCCAAAGTATCGCTCTTTATGGCGAAAACGAAATCTTCGAGTGACGGCATTTATACGACAAATGGTAATTACATTTGCTACGATAGTGATGTGTGTAATCAGCAAATAAAAACCCACGAAACGTTAGATGAATTTATTGAGGTTGTTAAGAAACGCAAATAAAAAACAGAAAGTCTCTCATTTTTTTGAGAGGCTTTCTGTTTTTTATTTAATCGAATCTCGCAATTTCTGACGTTGTTTATCCATCCATGTTTCTTCCGGAAATTCACTTAGTAAGTTGTCGGCGAATTCCGCTAGGTCATCTCCTACAACGGCTTTTAATTCTAGGTTGTCGGCTGCGGCGTTTTCGAACATCTCGAGTACATTCTTTAGGATTTCAAACATCCCAGCGCCTTTTGCAAAGTTCCATAAATAGGTTTCGATAGCTTTCATTGCGGTTTTGTAATCTTCTGGCAAAGCGGCTATTCGTTTTTTGTACTGTTTGTAATCTCGTTTTTCTTCGCGGTATTTTTTGTACCAATTAAACATTACGCTTGCCCTCCTTTAACCTGCATGATTTTTCCTTGAATAAAATCCCAACGCTTCCAAAAAATAGCTAGTTCTTCTTCACCAGCTGGGCTCAATGTGTAAAATTTTCGTGGTGGACCTAATTCTGATTTTTTCTTTTCTATCTCGACTAATCCTTTTTTCTCCAGACGAACGAGAATGGTGTAGACGGTTCCTTCGACGATTTCATCAAAGCCTAGGTCATTGAGGTATTTGGTGATTTCGTAGCCGTATGTTTCTCCTCTAGAAATCCGCTCCAAAATCATTCCTTCTAAACTACCTTTGAGTAACTCGGTTAGTCCTTTCACTTGAATTCACTCCTCTACTAGTTGTTACTAGGTACAAGTATATAGTAATACAAAGTAGGTTAGTTGTCAACCTGTTTGTATAAAAAAACCTGCTCTCTTTGGCGAGAACAGGTTTTTTCTATTGAAAAAGTACTTCTTGATTTTGTTTCATCGCGTTTAAATTAGCAATGTTGACCGTTAAAAATTTCTTTTTCGGAGCTTCTAAAGTTTCGAGCCATTCGTTTGTTAATTTTGTTGCGATTTCAGCTGCTGCATCGTTTTGGCAAATGAAGCCGATGTTTTTGTATTGGCATTTCTCATCAAGATTAGCGTAGTGGTATTCTTCGCTTTCTTCGGGATTGAAAATGTCCATATAAAAATTTCGATTGCCTTTGAGGAATTGCATGTGGGTATCATTTGAGTCTACTAGGTTGAAATCGCGTTTGGTGAACTGATTGATCGCTTCTGATTTTACATGTGATAGGTCGAAGCTTACTTTTGTGCTTGGTTTTTCTAAGTTTTGAAGCTGGCTTGCTTCAAATGATTTAGCTGCTTCTTGGTCGGATGTGAATGCTTGGAGCTGTTCTTCGACACGATTCATTTTAGTTTCAAAATCCAGTTCGTTTAGGAGATTTTCGGTTTGTCTGATGACGTTAATTGCTTCTTCAAATTGGTCATTTTTTATGTAGGAAGTCACTTTTTCGGCTGCTTCAATTTTAATTTCTTGTTGCATTGCTGCAGTCATATCGCGCCATGATTCCCACTTTTGTTGCCAGTTTCCCATGGTTTATTCTCCCTTACCCAATAATTTTCGTTAAATAGTTTTGTGTTTCTTTGAATGGTGGTACGCCGCCATATTTGCGGACATTTCCTGGCCCAGCATTATAAGCTGCTAATGCCAGTTTGAGATCGCCATCATATTTTTTAATATAACCTGCCAATTGTTTTGTTCCAGCGTCGATATTAGTTGCTGGGTCTGTACGATTCGAGCCGTACATCAACTGCATTAAACCTGTTGCACCAGCACTTGATACAACGTTCGGGTTAAAATTGGATTCTACTTGGATGACTCGTTTGATGAGTGCTTCTGGAACGCCATATTTCGCGGCCGAAGTTTTAATTAAATCACTATATTTTCCTTCATTTTCCGCACTGATTGGTTTGATTTGGTAGTTGTTCCAGTTTGTTGATTCGCCTGTTGATGTAGTGGGAGTCTCGGTTGTTGTGCTTGAAGCAGACGCGGCAGAATTGGTGTCGGATTGATTGATTAATGCTTCATATGCTTCTCGAGCGCGCGTAAGTTCGGCATCTGTGACAGTTTGTACACTTGTTGTTTTGGCAGTTGTGGTTTCATTTAAGCGTTCGTTTAATTTTGTTTCAAAAGTGGTAGCCGATTGTTTCGCTGCTTCGAACGCGCTTTGAAACTCGGCTTGTCTAGCACTTATTACTTGTTCTACTGGATTCATCCACGGCACTCCTTTGTTATACTAACGTTTCCATCAACTTACTCGTTTCTTCAAGCGTGACACTTTCATCCCGCAATTGTTTTAAAAATTGATGGATGAAATAAGACTTTTCTTTACTTGTAAAAATCGCCGCATTGTCGCTCGTCTGTTCGATTGTACCAAGTTTGAAATATAGTTCATTTTCTTGATAAATACTCATCCATTCGCGAATTTTCGAAGCTGTTTTCCACTGGCTTTCTGGAACAATTTCTTCCATTACCCGACTAACGGAGCCGAGGACATCAATGGCAGGATAGTGGTTTTTGGTGGCCAGTTCACGTGTGAGAACGATATGTCCATCTAAAATCCCCCGCGCTAGATCGGGGACTGGACCATTCATATCATCTCCATCAACAAGCACTGTATAAATACCAGTGATCGAGCCGTTTTGCGTTTTACCTGAACGTTCTAGCAATTTCTTCATATATGATTCCATTAGCAAGGTTTTGCCGCCGATTGGTAAGTCTTTGACGGCGATATCGACGCTTCTTCTTGCATCAGCAAAACGAGTGACAGAATCCATCATTAGAAGGACGGTTTTTCCTTGGTCGCGGAAATGCTCGGCAATAGAAGTGGCTAGTTTGGCGGCGCGTAGTTGCATAAGATGGCTTTCGTCCGAGGTAGCAGCAACAATCACGCTTTTGCGCAGTCCGTCTTCTCCAAGATCCTTACGCAAGAAATCTTTTACTTCACGCCCACGCTCGCCGACTAAGCCGATCACATTAATGTCTGCTTTGGCGTTACGAGCAATCATTCCAAGTAAAGTAGATTTACCAACACCCGATCCGGCGAAAATACCAATTTTTTGACCGATTCCAATCGTTAACATCCCGTCAATTGCTTTGATGCCTGTTTCGAGCGTATCAGTGATTTCTGCTCGACTAAAAGCATGAATTGGTGGAGCTTCAAGCGGCATTTTTTGTTTAAATTTAGCCACTCCAGCTTCTTCGTTTAAAATATCGCCGGATGCGTTGAGTACTTTTCCAAGGAGGTATTCGTCTGCCGGGATTGTAATTTTCGTATCCGTTACGTACACCCAATCACCGTATGCCACTTTGTCGCTTTGATTAAACGGGAGTAGCATGTTGTTTTCTTTTTCAATAGAAATTACTTCGCAGAGCACTTTATTTTCACCGACCATGACAGTGTCACCAATTTTCACTTGAGGGCCTTTGGAAATATAGACTTGTTCTTGGACTGTGTGAATTTTTCCTTTTTGGATGTATGGAACGGTGTTTTTTAGTTCTTGCCAAGCTTCGGTTTTTGGCGACCAGTTCACGGTTTATCGCCTCCTAGAATTTTCCGTTCGGCATTTTGTTTATGAAGTGTTTGGAAAATTTCGGTGATGCGGTAGTCAAAGTATTCCTTTTCTTCTTCTACAGTAAATTCGCCGTAATCGAGTCGCATATCGAAGTTCCAATGGATATTTTCTAAAAGCCAGTCGTATTTTGTGCCTGTGTTTTCTTCTTTTAGAGCTTTTAAGGTCTCTGGATGGGTGGTGACGTTTAGTTTGTCGAAAGCAACTGGGAGTTTTTGAATGACTTCAGTTAGCATTGGTAAGACTTCGATTTGGCGGGTGTCGATTGCTTGGTGGACGATTCTTTCTGCAAGATCGATACTTTCATCCCAAAGGAAATCGGTGATAGTTAGATACATTTGTGTTTTTTCTTTTTCAAAAGCTTGTTTGTTTGCTTCGATTTCTGTTTCAGCTTCGCGTTTTAATTCTTCAATGGCTTGGCGTTCAGCTTGAAGTGCTGCTTTTTCGTTAGCTAATTTTTGCTGTTCGATTTCGATGGCAGATAGGTGTTTTTCCAGTTCTTTTTGATGACTTTCTAGTTGTTCAAGTTCTTTCGAGTAGGGTGACTCGACTTCTTCTGTTTCTTCTATATCATCCAAATAAAACAGTTCCATTTTCACGTCGGATAAAGTGACTTTACCTTTTGGGATTCGCGGATTAGATAAGGACATCCTGTTCCCCCCGTTGGATAACTATTTTGCCATCTTTTTCCAGATTTTTAACAACATTGGCGATATCTTGTTGGGCTTGCTCGACGTCAGAAAGTCTGATTGGGCCAAGAACTTCTAATTCTTCGGTAATCATATCGCGACGGTTTTTCGATACGCAAGATAGAATTTTTTCTTTGAGCTCTTCTTTTTCGTTTTTGAGTGCTCGAGCGATTTTATTGTTGTCTTGAATTTCTGCCAACACTTGTTGCAAGGTCATGTTATCAAGTAGAATAATATCTTCAAACATAAACATTTTCTCTTTGATGCGTTCGGAAAGTTCGGCTTGTTCGGCGTCGAGATGTTCGAAAATTGTACGTTCTAAACCTCGGGTAACATTGTTTAAGATATTTGCGACATTTTTTATGCCATCTGTTTTGTTCAGTGAGCTATTCGACATGGTATCGAGCTTAATTCTTAGTAAATTAGAAACGTTTTGCATGACTTCGCTATCGAATTGTTCTAGGCTCGCGATACCAATAACAGTGTTAATCATTTTTTCTTCCGGTAGTAAGGCTAGTAGTTTCGATGCTTCTTCTGGTTTCATGTATGAAGCTATCATCGCGATGGTTTGTGGCGATTCGTCGCTAATAATTGTAAACAAGGAGTCAACATCATCAATTTCTCGTAAAATATCTAGCGCGGTTTCGCCGATACGTGATTCTGCTTCTACCCCGTAAATGAGTTGATTTAGTTCTTCCGTCGTCATGTCTGGGAACAAGCGTTGTAAGTGTTCGCGGTCGAGTTTAGCAATTCCTCCTGAAAGAAGTTCTAATTCCCCTAAAAATTCTCTAGTTGCTTCTTCTACTGCGCCGCCGTCCATTTCTTTCATTTTGGCCATTTCACGTGCAAGGCGTTGTTTGGATGCGTCAGGGAGCAAATCTACCACTTCGGTCGCGATTTGTTCGTCGAGGCTCCAAATAATAAGTGCGGCTTTTTCACGTCTTGAAATACCTGAATCTGCTGAAGTAGTTGTTTTTTCTTCCGTTTCTTCTACTTCGACAGTTTCTAGTTCAGCATTTGTTTCTTCTAAGGTTTCTTTGAGTGTTTCTGCCATTGTTATTCCTGCCTTTCATTGAGCCATTTTTGGATGACTGCTGCGGCGCGCCCTGGGTCTTCTTTGGCCATTTCACCGAGTTTATTTTTCAAGCTTTCTTTGCGGGCTTTTAATTCTGGTTCTGATAAATCGAACGCGTCTGTTTGGAAGTTGAAATCTGGATGTTCTTCTGGGTTGATGATTGCTTCTTCGGCTGGAATGTAGTCTTTTTCTTCTGGTTCTAATGCTTCTTCTAGTTGTTCTTTACGTTTAAGGAAGATAATGTAGGCGATAATTCCAGCTGCAATGATGGCGAAGAGTAAACTTCCTGCAAGCCACCAAATCCAGGCTTTGCTTGCTGGTGCTGCTTTTTCTGTTGTATCTTTTTCTGCTGGCGTGGCGTTGTCTAAGAACTGGATCGGCATGATGGTAACATCGCCATTTTGGAAAGTACCTTCGAATGTTGGTGCGGCTGCTGCTTCTCCGTCTGCGCCTGCTTCTTCGGTTGTCATATTAGGCGTTAATCCAGCTGAAACTCCAATTGCTTTTGTGAATTCGGCCATGTCAACACCATTTTTATTTAAAGCATTTTGATCAACCCAGACAACGACATTTGTCTTTGCTAGGGCTGGGTGTTTTTTGATTTCTTGGATGGTGGAGTCTAGTTCATAATTCGTTGTTTCACTTGATTTTTCGCTTGTATAGGTGTTCGTATCATCACCATTTTGTTCCGTGTAATTTGGTACGTCAGCGTTTGAGGCGGTTCCTGATTCCGTCGTATTCGCGGAACCTTTTGATGTGTCTGTTGATGTGTCTTTTTGGTTGCTACGTACTTTTCCGTCGTTTGGATAATGTTCCGTATTTTGTTTGATTTCGTCAAAATTAACCGAGACATTTGTATTCACGCGGAAATTATCTAGGGCAAAAATGCTGGAAAGTGTCCCTTCGATATCTGTTTTCACATTTTTTCCAATCGCATTTTGGATATCGACTTCATTTTTATAAGCAGAACTGCCTTCTTCTTTGGATGTGTCTGCTTCAGAGATAACACCATTTTTCGTATCGATAATCGCTACGTCATCACTAGCAACATTTGGTACGGCTGCGCTGACGGTGCGCTGAATGCCGAGAACTTGTTCGCTTGTTAGTGTTTGATTGTTTTTGGTTTTGAGTGTTACTGCGGCTGTTCCTTTTTGGCTTGCTTCTTCAAAAATCGAACTTGATTCTGGTAAAGTTAGCTGCACGGAGGCGCTATCGATGGTTGTTCCATAGCTTTGAACGATTTCTTTTTCTAAATTGACTTTCGTACCAACTTTTTCTTGCATTTTTTTATCTTCTTCACTGGCTCCAAGTGAGCTGTTTAGTAGAATGTCATTGCCATCTTGGCCTGTGTATGGAATACCTAGGTCCGCAAATTTGTCACGAACGAGTGTCTCCACTTTTTCATCGACTAAAATGTTACCACTTTTGTCGACGGTATAATCAACGCCCATTTTGGCTAATTGATCGGTGACTTGTTGTTGGCTTGTTTCGGATAGATTTTTATAAAGAGTAACTTCTGTTTTGGGCGTGTTCATGTAGAGTAATAACACCGTGACTACGACAAAAAGGCCGACTAAAATCGCGCCTTTGTGCCAATTCTTCAATTTCGAATACATTGTTTTTATTTTTGCCATCTTAAAAACTTCGCTCCATTTTTCTCGTGTGGACGATTGACTAAAACTCCCCCGACTAGTCTAACCGCTACACTTGCATATTTAAAAGCTGTTTGTAGCTTTCGATTACATTATCACGAATGACCGCAGCAGTTTTCATTTCTGATTCTGCTTTTTTCATTTGAATGAGTACATCACTCGCATTTCCTTCGCCTGTTGTTAAAAGGTTCGATACGGAAGTTTGCGCGTTTGATTGTGTATCACTCATACTATCCAGCATTTGCGTGAAGGTATTTCCGGCACCTGTCGCATTGTCTGTTTTCGCGGTTTCACCAAGCGTTACTTTAGGTAAGACACTTGCTGCATTAATACTTTCAATTGCCATTTCTTAAAACACTCCTTTATACTTTGCCAATTTCTAAATCTTTTTCCATCATTTTTTCATTTGCTTGTAAGGCGGAAGTGTTTGCCGCGTACATTTTTTGCCCGACCATTAAATTGGTCATTTCGGCTGTCATATCTACATTTGCGTAGTTGACGTAACCTGCTTCATTTGCGTTAGGATGAGTTGGATCATAGACACGTTTGACGCTTCCTGTGTCGCTCGATATTTCGCTTACTTTAACACCTTTTGTTCCAGTTAGAGCTGTTTCAAATGGTGTGATTTCGGATAATACGACGCGTTTTCTAAGGAAAGGTGTCTCGCCAGGTGCGGCGCTTGAATCGGCGTTCGCGATATTATTGGAGCTTACTTCCATCCATTGTTTCGCAGCATTTAACGCGGAGCCACTTGTGTTTATTCCTTCAAACATGGTTTATCACCTTACTTTCCACGGGCTGCTGTGTTGATGGATGAATTATAGTTGAGTGCACTGATAGCGAGCGCGTACATTTGGTTATTTTTTGTTAAGCTAATCATTTCAGAAGTGACGTTGACATTGTTGCCGTCTTCGTTGATGGAGCCGCTCTTGGTCGTTACTTTTGCATTTGTTTCGTCTATATCGGTTCCAGCTAAATGTTTTGTGTTTGTTTTCGTTAGGTTGCCGGCCGACTCGATGCTATTCTGACCAGATGCGCGCAAACTTGAGCCAAATGATTCCTCAAAACTCGCTTCACTTGCTTTAAAATTGGGCGTATTGGCATTGGCGATATTATTTGAAACTACTTGGTTGGCTGTTTGAAGATAATTCAAGTAGTTGCCAATATGCGTGGTATAATTTTCCACTTGTCATTTCCTTCTTTCTTTTAGAAAAATTTCGCATAATTCAAGTTAGCAGCATTGCGACTTTTATTTTCAGAAAAGGCATTTTCAGTGGATTCTAATTGTTTTTGGGTGAAAAGAATACCTTTATTTATAACTTCCCTTGTTTCTTTTAAAATGGCTTCTTTTGTATCTTTTGGTAAATGTTCGGTGCTTTTTAGTAGTTCATTTAGTTTTGCTTGGTATTCTTCGAGGCTAACGTTTAATTGCCCCGTCGAGTGAAACAGTGCTTTTAACTCAACCAAATGTGTCTTTGCTTGATTCATGTTTCATCACTCCCTCGTAGCCTTCTTTAAGCTGCGTGATAACATGAATGATAGTATCAATATTAACGGGTTGTTTTAGTAGTTGCATTTGGCGAATTTGTTCAGAAATCCATTCATATAAGCCGAAAATGTTATCGTAAAGTTCTTGCCCGGCTTCTGGATTTAATTGTAATTTTAATTCTTCAAAGATTTTTTCCATTTTATCAAGAATAAGATCGGCTTCGGAAAAATGTAGTTGTTCGAGTGCTTTGTCCAATTTTTTAAATTCAATAATACAACGTTCGTATATATAAATGGTGTTTTTAATGGGGTTGCTCGTATTTAATTCATTTTGCGTGTATCGTTTCCAAGCTTGCATTTTTTTCACCTACCATTTTTATTTATTAGAACTGTTCATGCCATCGATGAGGGCATCTAGCGTCATGGCGTCGCTTTGCATAGCTTGCATCATTTCAAGCCATTTGTTGTATTGATCCGTAATATTCGTTAATAACGTGTCATTTCGGCTAGTAATATCGGTTAACTTGAGGTTTAATTTATTGATTTCATTCGTCATCGAGGTCGTTTCATCACTGATAAAGCCTGTCGAGCCAAATGTTTTGTTCAAAGATTGATACAGTTCATCGCCAATTCCACCAATGCCAAAGAAAAATCTTTCGACGGCGGTTGGGTCTTCAGCTACCATTTTTTTCATTGCAGTTTCATCGACTTTTAAAACGCCTTCTTTGTCGACACTTATTCCAAAATCGAATAATGTATTCCCATCTTTTTTATGTTGGAATACGTTGTTTAGGGCGCGATTTGCTTCGAGGTCGGCAGCAGATGCTTGTAAAATGGTTCCTTTTCCCGTGTAGGTTTTCATTGTGCTTGTTAGTGCATTGTATGTATTTACAAAACTGGTGATCATGCTGGCTGCTTTTTCATCGCTTTGGTCTTGGATGGTTAATTTTTCAGCGCCAGTTGTTTCTTTTTTGAGGTTGATGGTCACGCCTGGGATGTAGTTGGTTACCTTGTTTGTTGCACTTGTAACGGTCGCTCCGTTGATTCTGAGTTTGGCGTCCTCTGCAGCTAAATGGTCTGGGGAATTTTGTACTAATCCAAGTGCATCGAGAACAGCCGAATCGCCTTCAAATTTAATACTGTTTTCGACACCGGTTGTTGAAGAAGTTACGACCATGTTTTCGCCTAGCGTGTAGATATTCACCTTAGCTCCGGCGCTATTGATGGAGTTCATCACATTTTTCATTGAGCTATCTGCATCAACTTTAATTTCTTTGCCATTGATTTTGATTGTCCCGCTTACACCGATTTTTGCCTCAATATCAGGTACTGCTTTATTGTAAGTGTCTGCGGTCGCCAAGTTTTGGACTTCGATAGAATAACTGCCGTTGACGGAACTGCTCGTTGATGAAACAGTAAAACTCGTTTCGTTGGATGAAGTCGCGAGTTTGGTTTTACTTTCATAAGTCGTGAAAGAGCTCATCGTTTTCAGCGACTCAGATAAAGCATTTTTCAAACTAGCATAAAGATCAATCCGTGATTGGTAGCTGGAAATTTGGTTTTGATAAGGCGTTTTCGCTTTTTCCAAACTAGCTTTTTGAAGACTGATAAATTGCGAATAGTATTGCGTTGGGTCCATTAAACTGCTTGCAATCGAACTTCCCACTTGGTCTCACCTCACATATAATTTAGAATGCTTAATTTTTGTACCATCACACTGGATTGTAGTGCGGCTTGGTATGCAATCGATGTTTTATTTAGATTACTTACAGCTTCTGGCATATTGACTTCTTCGACATTGGATTTACGTTCGGAAAAGTCGACAATTTTGCTAGAAAGTACGTTATCATAGGCTGCTACACCGTTTTTCTGTCCGCCGATATTTGTCATCGAATTGGTGATGATTTCAATATTCTTGCTGTTTGTTTCTTGCAAGGCAGACAAAGCATCCTTATCGCCAGTTTTCATTGCGTCAACGATTTTTTGAATGTTGTTAAACACATCCGTCATCGCACTACCATCATGGAAAACTTCTACTTCTAATGTGTCCGTTACGCGGAATTTTTTATTTTCTGTTGTTCCGTTATAGATGATTTCTCCAGTGGTTTTATCTGTTGTAAATGGCTTCACGCTCGTGCTAGAACCACTAAAAACATATCTGCCATCGTCTTCTGAGTTAGCGACAGAAATAAGAACATCCAGTAAACCTTTGATTTCTTCGGCTGATTGCGACATATTGTCTTTATCGCTCGTGCCGTTAATCGCTTGCAAGACTAAAGCATTTACCCGGTTCATCGATGTAGACATGGATGAAAGGGATGTTTCAGCCGTATTTAATAATGATTTTGCTTCGGTTACGTCCGTTTTTTCGCGATTTAGCTGACTAAGCACATGATTATAGGATAAAATTTGCGCTGTTGCACCAGGATTTTCGCTCATCGATTCATACTTTTTCCCAGAAGATACTTGTAATTGGTATTTTGCAAGGTTTCCTGAGACATTATTCAGCTGATTAATTATTGAATTTGCTTGTTGATTCGTTGAAATTCGCATTATTTTCCTCCTTATAACATGGCTAAGAGAGCTTTCATCATATCGTTCACTGTGTTCATGGCTTTCGTATTGGCCACATAATAACTTTGGTATTGCATGATATTTGTCATTTCCTCGTCAATATTAACTCCTTCAAGAGATGATTTTGATTCAGAAAGGGAATTTAAAGCTTGCGTGTCTGCCGTAGAAGTTGCGCTACTTTTACTAGCGTCCGTCGCCACTTCGGTAATGATTCCGTCCATGAAACTCGGGAAAGTTGTTCCTTGAATGTTTTTGTCTGTTTTCAAGGAAGCGATATCCGCCGCGATAACTCCTAGAAACGGCTTGTTATCAGCGTTACTTGTGATTGCAGGATTCAGGATCCATTTGCCAGAGCTTTGGGTGAAAATTGGAATGGAAAAATCATTCACATCGGTTACATATGTACTCGTGCCAAGCGTGTCAATCGCGTGGTCAACTCCGCCAATCGTCAGCGTATCACCAGAACGAGTCACACCAGGGAATTTTTCTAATAGACGCAAAAGTTCATCGCGATTGCTCAGTAGTTTTTCGTCGTTCGGATTCGCTTTGAGCGCATCATTGATTTTTTGCAAATCGTCCATTGTTTTATTGACGTTTTTGACTTGAATATCATCTAATGCTTTTGCTAGGCTGTTCGAAAAAGTTTCGATTTTTTCTTGGTACGATTTAATTTCATTTTGGTTAACACGAACGGAAGCGATGATGGAACCTTCTGGCATGTTGAGTTTTTGACCGTCTACGGAAAATTCAAAGCCAGTCGCGGTTCGCGTTGATGTGATTTCGGTCGTTTCATCACCTTGGACAACAAGACGTCCGCCAATTGTCACATCGTACACATCTGGATTATTCGGATGGGCGCTCACGGAAATCCCAGCATAGCCAGCCATCGTACTAAGTAGTTGATCGCGTTGGTTCAGCAAATCGTTCGGTGGGTTGGAGCCTGCATTTCCGATTGCTTTATTGATACTGCCTAATTTTTTAATTAATGAATTTAAGTCTTGAATCGCGGCATCTGTATCTGCTGCAATGGTTGTTTCTAATTCTTTTAAGCCCGAATGAAGTTGGTTTAATTGATCCGTAAAAATCGACATACTGGATAAAAGTGCCGTTGTATTCGTTGCTTGGTCAGGATTTTTCGCTAATGCTGCCCAAGCGGTGAAGAAATTATCTAAATTATCACTTGGTGTATTTTTCCCTGGAGTACCAAATAAATTAAGTGCTTGACCGAGCGCCCCACTTTGATATAACGAAGCGGATTGTTTGGCGATTTGATTATTGTATTGTGTCGTAAGTGCTGTATTTGTTAGACGTTTAATGTCTGTCACTTTGACTCCGTAGCCTGTTTGTTTCCCACCAAGCAGACCACCGTCACCGTAAACCGCCGTCTGATCCACAGCTTGTCTTATGTATCCTGGCGTATTCATATTACTAATATTTTGCTGAGCGACCATATTAGCGATTTGCGCCGCTGACATGCCCGATAATGACGTATTAAAATCACTTAAACGCACAAAAAATCCCTCCGTTTACTTAAAAAGTCTCGTTTATCATCATATTATTTTCTGCTTGTGTTTCCGCGTGATGTCCCGTAATAACATCCACCATATGTTCCGAAAAAGCCAATTGCATTTCTGTTCTAATTTGGTTTTCCGTAACACTTACTCGTAAAAGGTTTTCTTTTTCAAGTAGCATTTTTTTCCGTTCATCTATAATGGCATTTTCCGCAGGTGTCCAAGTATTTTGGAGCGTTCTAAGCGTATTATCTTCGCCAATGATTGTTTTTAAAGCTTGATATTCGTTTTGCAAAGCGGCAAGTTCGCGCTGTAGCCCTAGTTGGCGTTCTTCTGCTTCAATCCAGTTCTCTTCTTGCACTAATTTTCCGAGTAAAATTGCTGCATCGGTCGCTTTGACATTTTTTTCGATTAAAATTTCTAATTGATTGATTAATTCGTTTTGCATTCCCATCACCTACAATACGACATCGAGAATCATGCCAGTAATCTCACCAATACGGTTTAGCATGTCTAAATGTCCAGTTTTTGTATCAATTAAATTCATTACATCATCGAGTTCATTGGTTTGTTTTTCTACTTGCTTTAAAATCGTCATTTTTTGCGAAAACCCGTATTTTGGATGACGGCTTTCGATATTGTCGTAATCCATCACATTATTCACATAAAAATTCAAAAATGTTTGGACTGCTTTTTTATAGCTCAAAACATTATCTACCGTCATATCCATTTCAACGAGTGACTTTTTATCTGTGACATTCGTGATTAGTTCGTTAATTTCAGTCAGGGAAGGAGTTTGTTTCTTGCCATTTGCCTTCATTTGTTCAAAATAAAGCTGTTGTGTTTGATTTAATTCTTGCATTCCCCTAACTACATTCGTCTGTTTGGACTGCGAAATTTGGCCAATTGAAACATTATTCATCCTTTTTCCCCCGAAAAACTCATTTTCGCTTTCTAAACCTTATTTTTCTATTTAATTATACTGAAACAACCTGAAAAAGTATATATTTTTTCAAAAAATATCTTTTTTAAAATAAAATAATTAATAATAAAATAATAAATATAGCAACTATCATGAAAAATATTGGTTGTTTAGAAACACTTCGGAAATCTTTTACTAATAAATCAAAAAATGACATTTCTTGTTGTGCGAGTAGCATCATTTTTGTCATATCACTCGCGAATTCGGCGTCCACACTACCTAAAATTCGTTCTGTATCGGTGAAACCTGCTTCGATTTCCATTTTTTGAAACAGTTGTGCAAGTCGTGTAAGTTGGCCTTGCATCCGGTCTAAAATAACGGCGATCCCACCTTGCGTCATTTGTCCGTCTGCCAAGCGTTGCAGTTCTTGGAAAAGTTCCGTTAATGGCTTGGTCGCTTGTTGGTGAAAAATTTTGATATTCCCATTTGGAAATGCGCCAATTTGCGGTAAAAGTTGGTTCATTAGTTTTAAGTATTCGCTACCCAACTTCCAAATATTGATGTTTTCTGCCTGTAATTCATATGGTAATAAGTGGCGCGATTGGAACATATTGCCAAATTCGCGTAACACTTTAATCATCCAGTTCGTTTCTTGTCTGGCGTCAACAATCGGGTCTAGTCTTGTCGCATGTTCGATATGCCCCTGGAATTCGCGCATCATTTGGATTCCAGTCTCCATATTGCCAGAAGCTATTTGCATCATGCGCAAGAAGTCGTATTTTCCTGTTGTTTCAAAAGTTAAGGTTGGCAACATTTTTAGCAAAAAGGATATTTCGTTCATAATTTTTTGATTGGCTAAAAATAATTTTTGATTCGCGGGATTTTCAGAAAAGTACGCTTCAAAATTATGTTGTTTCATTAGAATTGTACTTAATTGGCTACTAATCTCGCTTCTGACTGTTTGCCATTTAGTAGAATCAGTTGGATTTTTGATTCCCGCCCGCATCACGTAAAAGATTAAATCATTCGCTTTTTTAGCATTGTTCATCATTAATTTCATATATAATTCTAAACTTGCTGCGCTTGTTCCGTTTAGTTGTAAGCTGCTTAATTCTTTAAAAGAGAATGATACTGGCGGTGTTTTCGGTACGGCTACTTCTGTATTCATTTGTGCTTTTATCGTACCTTCTTTTACAACTGGATTTTGTTTAATGAGTTCCCGTTCTAGTTGATTACGATTTTCTGCAGATTCTTGAATGCCATCTATTTTCATTCCGTCCACCTCACTTCTGCTTTTATTTCATTGCTCTATTACCCGAAAAAATAATAACGCCAATAATCATGAGCGCCGGAATCCAAAACGGGATACTGCTTGAGTTGTCTTTAGTTGAGGTTTCCTTTTTCACCTGCTTTTTGGGGGTATTTTCATGTGCCTCAACAGATGGCTTAGGAGCTGGTGATGTTAGTATCTGCGTTTTTTCGTTCGGTATTACTGGTGGTGGTGCGATTATTTCTTTACCTGGCATTGCGATTACAGGCTTGATTTCTTGATTCATTTGCTTGGAATAAATTTGACCGTCCCAGTCTGTCCAGTGGAGCACTATTTTGCCTGTGGTGGTTATTTCTGCACTTGTGAAACGGTTGCCCGCTCGTTCGACGGAAAATTTTTGACCGTTTACTTCAATATAAAGATTTGAAATAAGTGTGAAATCCGAAAGAATGGTTCCTGTTAAAATGGCATTGTTGACTAACTGAACCTCGCCAAAAGGTTCACTAGTGGCGCGAACGAGCAGGTGTTGATCCATTCCTTGAATATGAATGATTTCACCGGATAATTCGCTCGGTAAAGTTAGACTTCCCTTCCATTCAGTTGCCGTTTTTTGCCATTTTAGTGGGATTATTTTGCCGGTCTCTGTTTCTAGTTCTGGAAATTCAGTTGTATATTTGTCGAGAGTTAGCTCGATTTGCTTGCCGACTTGGCCGATTTTTTTCTGCACGTTCGTGATGTCATTACCGTCGTAACTTAAAAGGGGTGCTTTTGGTTGATATAGTTGGACAGTGTTTTCTAAGTCTACTGTGATTTCATTCTCGGCAAAATCAACTAGTTGCAGTTGAAAAGTGATTTTTTCACCCAGTTGGAATTTTTCTAAAGGTATTTCTGCAGCAAACTTCCCTGTATAGTTGTTGCGAATGAGTTCGATTTCTGATTCATTCGATTCGCTATGAACAACTAAAGTCGCTTGTTTCACGCCAGATTCCGCGTCATCTAAATCAGCTGATACACGTAGCACGCTCGTTAACAAGACATCTTCATCGTGCGTAATTTCTATCGTTTTCAAACTCGGCGCCGTCTCATCTTTCGCAACGTCCTCAAGCTGTTTCACTTCAAATAAATCTTCCACAGTAACAAATGGTTTCGGCACATCTGCTTGATAAAATTCAGCTTGGTAACTCCCATCCAAATCCCAATCCGTCACCGTATACGTTTCCTCGTCTAGAAGCTTTCTCTGCCCATGTTCATTCACCAGAATAATTTTCAAGTCAGCCGCATTTTCAATATGAAACGAAATCACTTCACCAGATGTAAAAACATGCTGTTCGCCTTCAAGCGATATTATCGGGGGTTCAGGATCTGCTGCAAATGCTTGAACCGAAAAACACAGCCAAAATAAAATTGTCATCAGTCCAAGTTTCCGCACATTTTTCACCTTACTAACTCCGTCATTTGTATACCAAAATGATCATCCACGCGAACTAAAATTCCTTTACCAATCGTCACGCCATTTAGCGCTAAGACAAGTGGTTCGTTCATACTCTCTTTTAGGATAATCACATCTTTTTCACACCAAGAGATAAATTTTTCGAGTTTTACTTTTGCTGTTCCGAATACCACTTCAAGCGTTACGGGAATATCTTCCAAAATTTGTTCCATTTCGGAAAGTGTTTCTTTTTCTTCGATAACTGCTTGGTGCACTGGTTCAGCTGGTTTTTCTGGTTCGATTATTTCTGCTGGAGTCGTCGCTTCTTTCTCTGCGACTTCTTTCGCCTGAATCCCAAGCATCAATTGCGCCATTTCTTTTGCTGCTGCTGGATTAAAAATTTGGTACATTGGCGTTTTTAATAGTCCTTCTACTTCTAGCGGGAAGATGACTTCGACAGTTTTTCCTTCTTCAATGTTTTTTTGAATCATCGTATCGCCGAAATTACAAAATTCCATTGTAGGCGGGCTAATATCGATTTTTGTTCCGAGCATTTCTGACATTGCTGTCGCTGAGAAGCCCATCATCTGGTTCATTAATTCTTGCACTGCGCTGACTTCAAGTTCCGTCAGTTCTGCATCTTCTTGAACCAAACCGTCTCCCATCATCATTAAATCTGCCATAATTAGCGCGGCATTTTTGCTAATGATAAATGTGTTGCTTGAGCGCAGCCCTTCGACAAATTCCACACTCGTCACTAAGCAAGGGCGTTCATTAAACTCGAACTCTTTGCTATCAATTACGCGTGCAGTTGGGATTTGTAAGGAAACTTTACGGTTAAGCAATTTGGATAGAACGGTTGAAGCTGAACCGATGCCGATATTACATACTTCTAAAAAGACATCTAACTCTTCGGCCGTTAAGCTGATTTCTTCTTTTACTGGTTCTGGCTCTGGAACTGCGTCGCCAAGTAATCTTTTTGCAAGTTCATGCCCTTTATCAATAGGGATGAGTTGCATTAAATTCGATGTGATCAAGTCGCCGATAATTAAGTCAAAGCCGACTTTTATCATTGTTTGGTCGTTCGTATCTTCTAATTGTTCTTTTAGCGCGATTACTTTAATGTCTGGTGTCGTAATATCAATCATTTCGCCAAACATATTGCTCATCGCAGTGGCGGAATGTCCCATCATTTGGTTCATCGCTTCTTGTACGGCGCTTAGATGAAGTTCTGAAAGTTCTTCATTCGGATCAATGTTTCCATCACCCATCATCATTAAGTCCGCGATAGCCGCAGCCACTTCTGATTGCAGAACAAATAAATTCCGCATTTCGATTCCTTTGTGAAAATTCACTTCTAACACGACATGTGGAATATCAATGTCTTTCGTATTATATAAATCAACAATCTCAACTTTTGGCGTCGAAATGGTGACTTGTTGGTGTAGTAAATCAGATAAGACCGTAGAAGCTGAGCCAAACGAAATATTGGCGATTTCTCCTATCACATCTAGTTCCATTTGCGTGATATTTTTCTCTAGTAATTGCTCCACTTCTACCTCTCCTGCTCTGTCCGCCCTGTATGACGCATAAATTTAACGGCTTTTTGGTTACCACTTTTTCCCATATAACATTCAAATTTCCATTTTTCAGTGACGTAGCCTTTGAGTGTGTCACGTATATGAGTTTCTGTCAGAAGCACGTCGCCTACTTCAAGCTTATTCAGTTCTTTCCACGTTGTTTTAATTTCACCTACACGTATGCGCGCTTCTTTCTCAACTTGATGCAATTCTTGCTCGACTTCCGCATCAAAGTTCCGCCGTTTATCAAACGTATATTCCACAACGTTTTCCAGCTTATTCATAATCTCTTCCACCGAGAAAAACGGCACGCCAATGCGCATTGTACTAATCCAAAACTCTGATTTAATATCAACACTGACAAGCGCCATCATGTCGTTCGGTGATGTGACACGTAGAAGTGCTGGGTTAGTTTCGATATTAACGATTTCTGGTGAGATTGGATGCACTGATTTAAAACTGTCTTTGAGTGCTTCGCAGAATTTTTCTAAAATAGATTTCAACGTCAGCTCTTCAAAAACAGATAAAAGTCTGCGCTCGCTCAATTTTCGTTTTGGATTCCCGCCAGATAAGCATTCATGAATATAAATGATATAGGCTAAATCGAGTTCGATAATAATTTGACCGAGCTCCGGATTACCCAGGTCGATAATGCAGAAAATGTAGCTATCGTTCGGCATTGTTTCGATATAACCACTCGCAAAGGAAACTTGATCTGCAAGGGTTGCTTCGGTATGAATTGGAATCCGGATACGCTGGGAAACAAACTCCATGCTTTTTTTCGTAAAAGCGGATGCAATCGTCTTTAAGCTTTCGAGGTGTTCTGCGCCAAATTTCTCTGGTTTATGAAAGTCATAGGGATGAAAGCGCCCAAAGTCGCCAATTTCCGTACTTTCATCAACTACCTTACCTTCACTTATTTGGGAAAGCAGGGCGTCAATTTGTTCTTGACTTAATTTATCGCTCATTTTTTGTCACTCCCTAGCTCTCATGAAGAACTTCCCTCTCCTAATTTCGTTATTTTGACAAACATCTTGCCGTCTTTTGTCAAAATCTCACCGTAACCGATGCATTTGCCTGAAATCGTAATTTTAACCACATTAGCTGTGGAATCTTCTAACCGAAAAACGGTCCCTTTTTTTACATCTAGCAAACTACCGACTGGCTGTTTCGTACGTCCTAATTCGAAGTCGATTCTGAGTGGAATAGTATGATTAATTTTCATTTAGCTAAACTCCCTACTGAATCAAGTTCACAATTTGTTTCATCACGTCATCCGCCACACGAATAACTTTTGTATTCCCTTGGAAACCACTTTGGTATGTCATTAAGTTAACGAATTCGCGGGACAAGTCTACGTTTGAACCTTCTAGAGAAGAACCGCTAATTCCGCCAGCGCCATTTTGGCCAGCAACGCCGTATACTGCATCGCCAGAAGATAATCCTGGAACATATTCGCCGTTCCCCATTTTGACTAAGCCGTCTTCATTGGAGAAAGTAGCCACCGCAAGTTGGGCAACTGGGATAACTGTACCATCTGAGTAACTCACTGCAATATAGCCAGAATCGGTAACTGCATAATCTTTTACAGTCGCAGCGCCTTTACCGTCAGAAGTTGGTGAGAATACTTGGTTTGTTCCGTAGTTGGTTAAGCCACTTAGGTTTAAGCCCATATTGACTTGTTTGCCGTTTACTGTGGAATTGATTTGGATATTTTTAAGTGCGTCTGGGTTTGTTAATTCGCCCTGCGCATTGTAATTAAGTGTTCCTGTTACTGGAGGAGTTAATGCTTTTCCGTCCATTTGAATTTCATATTCGTAGGAAACATTACCGCTCGCATCTGGTGTAGCAGCTTTCATATTCACTTGAAGTTTATGTTTTCCGCCAGCATTATCATATACAGAAAGCTCGGAAGAAATCGTATCTTTTTCGCCCCAGTCTAGTGGAATGTTACCGCTTAAGCTACCGTTTTTTGTTGCTTCTCCTGGAATTGCGCTATTTAGCGGGATTTGAATTGGTTGCAAATTACCGTTTAAAACGTTGCCATTTTTGTCTGTTGCGTAACCCATTACGTATTTCCCTTGTTGGGTAGTTAAATAATTGTTGTCGGAAACGGCGAAGCTCCCGTCACGCGTGTAAACGATATTGCCCCCTGCATTATCGCCCGCGATGAAAAAGCCGCGACCTTGTAGTGCTGCATCTTTATTTCTGCCCGTTGCTGTTGGGGAACCCGCTGTATAATCGGTTAAAATCGCTCCAATTTTTGAACCGGAACCGAAACTCATTGGGTTTGTTCCAGCATAAAGTCCGCCTGCAACAGATCCCATTGTGTTTTGGTAAAGTAAATCATTGAAAACGACGCTTTGTTTTTTGTATCCTGTCGTGTTGGCATTGGCAATATTATTTGATGTTACCGATAATGCTTGTTGGAACGCATTCATCCCAGAAATAGCTGTATACATAGTTTGATTCATAATTCACACTCCCAAATTTTTAATTAATTTCTGTTACATATGTCATTGGCACGAGGCTATCGTTATCTTTTAATTTCAGCATGACGCCGTTTGTCGTTTGTTGAACGCTTTCGACTTTTCCACTAATTACTTCGCCGTTCAGCGAAACACCTTTTATATCTTTACCGATGAAATTAACCGCGGATTGCAAGGCGGAGTTTTGCGCTTGTTCAGAAAGCTTATCTACGGCAGTGGTCATATTGGCAACTTGTTCCATTAAGGAAAGTTGCGCCATTTGCGACATCATTTCATTCGTATCAAGCGGGCTCGATGGGTCTTGGTATTGCAAACTTGTTAAAAATAGTTTCATGAAGTCATCTTTGCCAAGGGTTTTGGATACGCTGGATGTTACTACATTATTTGTATCCTGACCGGCTCCTGATAAACTACTAATTCCGTCCAAATTACGTCTCCTCCTCTAAATCAAATGCTTCTTGTTTAGCTCTTTCCTGATGTGGATTTTCGCGTTCTTTTTCTTTTTTGGATTCACCTTGGTGTCGACCATCCGAGCCTTGGTTATTCTCTTTCGGTGCTTGTTTTTCTGTCATTGTCACGGCAACTTCTACGCCGCGATCTCGGAAACGATTATGCAAATCTTGCGCCATCTGTTCGAGTTTTTGTTTCGCCGTTTGTTCCTGATATTCGATATGTACAAATATTTTATCGGGCATTTTTTTAAGTAAAACTTCGACTTTTCCGAGTGACTCCGGCTGGATGGCGAAAAAGGCTTTATTTTGTTTCACTTGGAATTTTTGTAGCTGTTCGATTTGGTCGGTGATGGTTTTATCAAGTTGTTTTAACGTCACTGGGACTTCAGGTTTGGCAGCTGGCGTGAGTTGTTTCGCCGTATCATGCCAAATATTGCTGGATTCTGCGGGCTTTTTGACGGCAACTTCTTCCTTGGCAGTTACTGGCTCTTTAATGCTCGCTTTGAAAAGTTGCACGACTTCTTTTTCTTGAGGTAATTTGGCTAGGACTGGTTGGTTTTTGGCCACGTTTTCTGCTAGTTTAGGTGATTCTTTTGTAGGTATGATAAGTTCTGGTGGCGGTTGTTGCTCCCTACTGGCATTTTTTGTGGGTTCTTTCGGTGTATTTGTTACTGGAGTTTCTACAGCTTGCGGGGCGTTTTCTATTTTGGGTTGATCAATTGCTTGTTTGGCGATTGCCGCAAGTGTTTCTTTCACTTCTTTGAGTTCGAGTGGTGCTACTTGCAGTTTCGTTTCTGGTGCATCGTCGAGTAGCTTGGCTGAAACGAGTGGTTGGGCGATTTCTTTTAGTGGTAGCGTAGCTTGTTCTCCGTTATCCGCTTCTCCCTTTAAGAGCGGCGCAGGGCTATTTTCCATTAAAAGTGAAATAAAAGGTAGTTCTACTAATTCTTCTGCTAACGATTCTTTTGGTTCGACCTGTTTTTTTCCGACGAGTGGTTGTAGCAAATTATCTGGGATTAGCATGCGTTTTCCTCCCTTTTACTTTAATAGCACCATTTTTAAATCGCGTAATGTTTGTTCTTCTCTTTTATTTTCAAGCTGTTGCCATTTTTTTCGTGTGTCATCGTACATTTTTTTGGCCTGTTTTCCTTTTTCTTCTAGTTGCTCTAAGATTTGTTCATTGCTTTTAATGTACTGGCTAATTTGGTGAATTTCTCGCTCCATTTGTTGAATGCGGCTCGGCGAGAAGGCATCTAGTTGCATGCTTCCGGCTAATACCGCCACTTGGAGTCTTTCTTTTTTCGTTCTCGAGTAATAGACTTCTTTTTCGTGCGCTAATTTTTCTACGACTTTTTCCCGTTTGGATAGTAATAATTGCAATTCCTTTAAAATGGCCGTTTTCTCTTGGTCCACTTTCATCTTCACTGCGTTGTAAGCCTCTTGCTTCAAATCACTTGCCCTCTTTCTTTAGTCGATTTCTGAAATAACGATTCCGAAGTTCTCGTCCATCAAAATAGCTTCACCGATGCCGACTTTCTTTTCATCGAGGAAAATTTCGACTTTGTGGCCAGGTTTCTTTTCCACTTCGAGGACATCGCCAATGCTTAGCTCGGCGATATCCCCTACTGGCATTTCTTTTTTTCCAAGGCGGACGATTAAGTTAACGCCAATATTGTCTACTTGGCGGATAGAGCCTTTTTCGCGTCCTTCTTGGCTCGGTTCTTTCGGTTCCCATTCAGGAAGTTCTACTTGAAATACTTGTTCCATCATGGTTCCTCCTTAAAATGTTTCTAAATTTAAAATTAATACGACACGACCATCGCCTAAAATCGTTGCTCCAGAAAAGGCAATCTGACTTTCGCTGAAAAAGCCACCAAGTGTTTTTAAAACGATTTCCCGTTGACCGATAATATCTTTAATAATAAGTCCAAAAGTTCGCTTGGCATTTTTCACGACGAGTAATAGTAATTCATCCGTGTCATTCAAAGGTGTTTCATGGAAGCATTCGCCTAAATCGAGTACTTCGATAATGGTTTCACGGTAGTTGATTAAGTCTTTGCCGTGAACGTGTTGAATGTCTGCAGGATTAATTGTGATGGCTTCGGCCACGTTTGCCAGCGGTACAGCATAGCGACGTTCTGATGTTGCAACGAGCATCGATTGGATGATCGATAATGTCAGCGGAATCTCAATTCGGAACGTCGAACCAGCGTTTTCACTTGATTCTACGCTGATTTTTCCGCCGATTTTGAGAATCGTATTACGGACAACATCTAGTCCCACGCCTCGGCCAGAAAGATCGGATACTTGATCCGCGGTACTGAAACCGGAATCAAATAATAAATCAAAAATTTCCGCGTCCGTCATTTTGGTTGATTCTGCTCTTGTAACGACATTTTTCGCAATCGCTTTTTCTAACACTTTGCGTTTATTGATTCCCGCACCGTCATCCGCAATTTCAATCACGACATTGTTCCCACTATGGAAAGCTTTTAGATTAATTGTGGCGGTTTCATTTTTCCCATTTTTACGTCTTACTTCGACTGTTTCCGCACCGTGGTCTACTGAATTACGGATTAAGTGAACAAGTGGGTCGCCAATTTCATCAATGACGATTTTGTCGACTTCCGTATCCGCGCCTTCAATCACTAAGTCGATTTTCTTACCTAATTCTTTGGCTAGTGTGCGCACCATTTTTGGAAAGCGATTGAACACACTATCCACTGGCACCATACGCATATTTAGTAAGCCGTTTTGAATTTCTTTGGAGATGGAACTGAATCGTCCTAAGTGTTCCATCAATTCTTTGTTATTCGTTTTTTCTGCGATTTCATCAATTCTCGCCCGTTCAATGACGCTTTCTTCAAAAACGTTCATTAGCTTTTCGATTTTTTCAAGTTGTACACGAATGGTTTTATTTTCTAATCGTTTGGTTGTTTGTTTTGCGGCTTTTTTGATTGGTTCAATAACCTGAACTTCTTCCACTTCTTCTGTCACAGTCACTTTTTCGATTTCAGAAATATCTAGAACAACCGCTTCGATTTCTTCTTTTGTTTGCGCCGACTCTAGGACTACTTCGAATGACTGCTCAAACTCTTCTAGCTCAATCGCTTCTCTGTCTGGCGTTGTTTCTGAAATAATCCCCATTTCTGCAAGTCGCTCTAAACACATTACCGCCCGTACTGCTTTCAAAATAGCTGCTTCTTCAATTTGAATCTGAATGCGATACGTTTTTTCTACCGCTAAATCTGTTTCTTGTTCTGGATGTAAAAGCGCCTCTAAGTCAGCTACGGTTTTCGAAATATCCGCCGCGCCTTGTCCGCCGTGCTGGATATCCGAAACCATTGTTTCCAAATGAGATGTACATGTAAAAATAATGTCTACCAAATGTTCTGTTACAGCCAATCGATTATTGCGTACCTCATCTAGTACATTTTCCATTGCATGCGTTAAATCAGCCACCTGTTGGAAGCCCATCGTTGCGGACATCCCTTTAAATGTATGTGCTGAACGGAAAATTTCACTTACTAACTGACCGTTCGTCGGGTCTTTCTCAAGCTGTAACAGATTATCATTTAGCGCCTGTAAATGTTCTGAAGCTTCTTCTATAAACAGGTCTAACATATTTGTAGTCATGCTATCCACCTCCATTTCTCTACTTAGCTGCTTTTTCTAACGCCTCTAAAACCCGGTCCGCTTGGAAAGGTTTTACGATAAAGTCTTTGGCACCTTTTTTAATGGCGTCTACAACCATACCTTGTTGGCCCATCGCCGAGCACATAATTACTTTCGCCGATGGATCTTTGGCCATAATTTGCGCAAGTGCTTCTAAGCCATCCATTTCTGGCATCGTAATATCCAGTGTCACGATATCCGGTTTTACTTCATCATACTTTTTCACTGCTTCCAGTCCATTTTCTGCTTCTGCAACTACTTCAAAATCGCTATCTTTCACGATATTCTTAATCATCGTACGCATGAACATTGCATCGTCGACAATCAACAACTTCAACATAAAATACAACTCCCATTCCTATACCTATAAATATTTTTTAAAAAAATCGCATAATATCATTTTATAATAAAAATAGGACAATTTCTACCTTTTTCTTAAAAAATATCCGTTTTTTATAATAAAATTATTTAAAAAATAGTTAACTATCTTAACTTTGGCTCTGCGCCCTATTTGTAATCCAAAAATATTTTTATAAATAAAAAGAAAAGCCCCTCGTCCGGGGTGACGAGGGGCTAAGGGTAAACAATGTTCGATAAATGAATTTGATATGTTATTAGCTGTTAATTAATTGAGTTAACATTTGCGGTGTTTGGTTTGCTTGAGAAAGCATGCTGATAGATGTTTGTGTAAGAATTTTGTATTTAGTCATTTCGGACATTTCAGCAGCCATATCTGCATCTTCAATAGAGGAAGCAGATGCTTTAGTTGCGATGGATTGGTTGTTCACGTTAGATACATTGTAGCTAAGGCGACTCATACCAGCACCTAGAAGTGCACGACCGTTAGAGATGTTATTGATTAATTCATCAATAGCTTCCGTTGCTTCTTGAGAAGAATCAGCATCAGCAACAGATAATGCACTATAACCAGCAACTGTAGAACCACTACCTAAAGTGATTGTTCCAGCAGAAAGACCTTTCGCATTGAAAAGATCGATATTGATTAAGTCATTAGCTTTATCAGACGCTTGGATGCTTACTTGAGTAGCAGCACCTGTAGCAGTTTGATCTAGTAATTTGATGTTGTTGTAGTTAGTAGTGTCAGCAACGTGATCAAGTTCTTTGATCAAGCTACCGAATTCAGCAGTGTATTGTTTACGATCTTCGTCACTGAATGAACCGTTAGAAGATTGTACTGCTAATTGACGCATACGTTGCAAGATTGAACTCATGGAGCTAAGAGCTGAATCCGCTGTTTGTAACAAGTCAATACCCATGGATGAGTTTTTGCTTGCTGCATCTAAGCCTGTAGATTTAACGTTCATACGAGTAACAACTGCAAGACCAGCAGCGTCATCAAGAGAACTGTTAATACGTTTACCAGATGCCAAACGTTCTTGCGCTTGAGTCATGCCTTCGTTATTTTTACGAAGATATTCTTGTGTTTTCAAGCTAATGATATTAGTATTTACTTTCATTTGTGTTTCCCTCCTACATTCGGTTTAGAAAAGACTTCTCTTCTCTATATGCTTTATTATATCTTCATTTTTTTAAAAAATCAAATGTTTTTTATTAAAAATGCAAAAATAAGTTGTTTTTATTTATATAAAAATAGGAAATCGGCTTATTATCAACGTTTTTACGTTTTTATAAATTATTTTTTTAAATAAAATAAAGAAGTGTTTGAACAGAAAAGGTTGTTCAAACACTTCTTTTTACAAAACTAGCTCATCTAAAATATTAATGAGTTGATGGATATTTGGTTTACTTACTTGCGCATCGGCTCCAACACCTGCGCCTTTATGTTCCAGATCTTCTGTAATTAACGAAGAGAAAATAACAACTGGCAATTCACGGCCAATTTCATCTTCTTTGATTACTTTTGTTAAATGATGTCCGTCCATTTGCGGCATTTCAATATCGGTGATTAATAAGTTAACATTTTCAAACGTTTGTTCTTTTTGTTCTTTGAGCAATTTGAAAATATGCTCTTGTGCTTCGCGACCATTTGCAAAGAACTGCAGATTTGTATAACCGGCCTCATGAAGCGTATCTTCAAGCAGTTGGCGCAGCATTTGTGAGTCCTCGGCAATAAAAATCGTCTTCTCTTCACGATTTACTTTTCGCGCCATACGGTCTTCACCTGTGACAGCAAAATCAGCATTTCCGCTAATTTCGTAAATAATTTTTTCATAATCTAATAAGAGTACTAAGTTGCCGTCTAATTTTACGATACCGACTGCTAATTCTTCTAAACCAATCGATAGTTTTTCTGGTTCTTCAATTTGTTCCCACGAAATACGTTGGATACGATGAACCTCATCGACACGGAAAACGATTTTCATTTGGTTTAGTTCTGTGATAATGAATTTCGTGTTTTCTGGCTCAATTTCTGGCAATTTCATCACACGGGCAAGGTTCACAACTGGCATGATTTCGCCGCGAACTTGGGAAACGCCTTCAATTGCCGGGTTCGAATCTGGTACAGGAGTTACTTCGAGCGGATGAATAATTTCTTTCACTTTTAAAACGTTAATACAAAATAAGTTTTCGCCAACAGTAAATGTAACAATTTCCAATTCATTTGTTCCACTTTGTAGTAAAATTCCTTTTTCTTCTGTCATATTACTGGCCTCCTATCGATTGTTTGTAACAGTGTCTTGAAGCATGGTCACTTCATCCAACAGTTTTGCTAAATAGCGGTTATTCGGAAATTCGTCCATTGCCTCACTAATTCGATTCGCGCGATTTTCGGTATCAATTTTGATTGTCCAAAGGTAAAAGCGGAAATCAGTACTAAAATTATCAATGCCACGTTCTGCAATCGCAAGTGCCTCATCCAGTACTTCGGCATCTACTAAATAATTAATTAGGTTGATATAGCCTTGTTTGGTCACTTCGTCTGCGTCAACGATATTGTAGAAATCGAGCGCGATATCCGCAAAATCATATTGGAAAAATAAATCTGCAATGTGGCTATTAATGCTGTCATGATAAACGTTACGAAGTGCCAATAAGTAATCAGCAAACTCGCCTTTTCCAAGTGCAATCGCCCGCTCTAATACAAATAAATAACGTTTCTTGCTAATTCGTGGACCGTTTTCAAAGATAAAATCATAAATGTCGCCAACATCGCTATTTTTCATGACATTTTCGATTGGTAATTGCGGATTTTCATAGTGCCACAAACATAAGTCAGCTGCATCAATCAACTCTTCTTTAATACCGAATAAAATAGCAGATTCGCTAATTACCGGGAAGACGTTGCGGATCGTTGCAATCTTCACCTCTGTTGCTTCTGCGACAGGTGGATACACATCAGTTAGCGATTGAACAATTAGTTCAGATAATTCTGCGTAGCCTTGTTGGGTTGTCATCGAAAGTAAGCGCAAACCAGTTTCTGTGCTAGAGATAAAGTGATGACGTTCCATAAAGGCAAAAATTTCTTTTGGTTGGTGGAATTTGCTAAGCAGCATAATCATTTGGAACATCACACCGTAATCAGAACTATTTTCCGCATAGGCTTTAGAAAAATGAGTCATCGCGCGCGTATAATCTTTTTCTTCTAAGTAAATCGTTCCGAGCATTTTGTGTGGCATGAAATTGGTTGCTTCGTAAAGCACGATTGATTGGTAGTCAATTGCTGTATTTTCTAGCAGACTTTGATAAATTTCTTTCGCATCTTCGAGTTGGTGATTCACATATAAAATATTAGCTTTTTTTAGTGGGAACTCTGGTACGTTTGGCCAAATGATTCTTGCTTCTTCGATAATGGCCAAGCTTTCATCATAGCGTTTTTCTTGTTCGAGTAGTTCGGCAATATGATAAGCACTTAGTTTCGCCCAAATGTAGTGATTGTGGTCACGTAGTCGGAACGCTTCGGAAAATTCTTTCAGCGCTTCCTTCTTATTACCAAGTCGGTTCATTTCTTGCCCAATGTTAAAATGTACAAATCCGCTATTTTTATTATTTTTTACTTCTTTTTCTAATAAACGTAAATTACGGTCTGATTTGTCTTGTTTTTCGACAATCTCCGTCATATAGCCATAATGATAAATTTTTACTTCAGCAACCCCAGCTGCAATCGGGTGTTTGTCTACCGCTTCTAGTTGTTCATGAATGACGCCACGGAAACAAATCGTCCCGTCATTTTTATAAACCCGCGCCATTTGGTTCGTTGTTGTCACTCGCCCTTTTTCCCCTGTAAAGCTAATAATTTGCGCCATTTGAATTGGTTCGATTGGTGATTTTAACTGTTTTTCTAATTTGCGATAACTTTCTTCTTCCAAACATTCGTCTGCATCAATCGCTAAAATCCATTTGCCCGTTGCATGTTTGGCCGCAAAGTTTCTTGCATCAGAAAAGTTGCCAGTCCATTCAAAGTCATAGACAAAATCAGTGAATTCTTGTGCAATTTCCTTGGTTTCGTCAGTGGAACCTGTATCTACAATAATGATTTCTTCTGTAAATTTTCTAAAAGACGCTAAACTTTGTCGTAAAATATGTGCTTCATTTTTGACTATCATACAAATCGAAATTAACGGCCGCATGAATCTTCCCTCTTTCTATCAATTAATTCACTAATTTTATTTTATCGCTGCTCGCTCGGTGCAGTAGATGTTTTTTCGCTTTTGGCAAATCATAAATCATACTTTGCACATCGAACGATTTCGCGACATCGACTGGTATCACATCAGTCGGCTTATCCCCGTTATAAAAACAACAAACCAAATCCATTTTACTAACAATTTGTGCTAAGAATTTCTCATAAGTCGGCTTAGTAATCACCGTATCAAAATAACCAAATGACTGATAGCTACTGCCTAGACATTCCAGATAGTCTATCGTCGATAAAAACGGCTCTGGCAAACATTCTTTCGGTGCAAAAGTGTAAATCGATAGTCGCGGTGCCAGATGCTCTTTTTTCAAGAAAAATTGTAACACTTCATTTTCAATCGACTTATAACAAAGCAAGTGAATGTGGTTCACTGGTGCAAATTTTTCGAGGTATGCTTGTATTTCTTGTTTGTCATAGTCGGTTAACGTATGCGAACCACTTAAAAAAAGTTGCAAACACTTCACCTACTCATCTTCATCTAGCGTATCGCGATTAATTGGGCGTACCATGATTTCTACACGCCGATTTTTTTCGCGATTTGCTGCGATATCATTTTTGGCGACAGGTCTGAATTCTCCGTAGCCGCGAGCACTGAACTCGCCTGGGTTTACTTCGCTATTTTCTTGAATGATTGCTTCCATGAAATTAACGGCGCGCGCGACACTTAATTCCCAGTTGGAAGAGTAAATTGAGGTGCTTATTGGCACATTATCGGTATGTCCAGAAACAATCCCTTCCATCGTTCCTTTTCCTTGCGCAAAAAGTTCGCCGATTTCTTTGGCAATCTCGCGTTTTCCTGCAGTTAATTCTGCACTTCCCGACTGGAATAAAATATCATCACGGATAGTTATCAAAAGCCCTTCATCCGAGTATTTCGTTGTCATTTTTGCTCCCAAATGTTCTGCTGCAATATAACTATCAATTTGTTTTTTAAAGGCTTCAATCTTTTCTTCGTTTTGCTTTTTAAGTAAGGCCGCTGCTGCTTTTTTGGCTTTCTCTTGTTCGGTTGCTTCTTTCTTTTTATCTTGCTCTTCCATCGCCTTCAAGACTGCATTCACATTAGGATCATCTGGTCCTTTTTCTTTGGATACATATGCTTGATTGCCTGCCGCGCCTTCCTCTACAATTTTCTTAAATGCATTTCCCATTTGTTCAAACTTCTTAGCATCAACGGAACTGGAGGCAAACAGAACGATGAATAGCGCAAGTAAAAGTGTCAGCAAATCACTATATGGAATTAACCACGTTTCATCAACGTGTTCCTCCTGCGGTTTCTTGCGACGCTTGGCCACGCTCAATTTCCTCCACTTCTCTCGTTTTCTTCCCTTTTCCATTTCGCAGCACATCTTTCTCTTTTGGACTTAAAAAAGATAATAAACGTTCTTCCACAACCCGTGGTGCATTTCGCTCTTGAAGCGCGACGACTCCCTCAATCATCATATATCTCAAATGCACTTCTTTTTGTGATTTCACTTTTAATTTATTGGCAAATGGCGTCCAAAGTACGTAACCGGTAAAAATACCGAAAATCGTACAAACAAACGCCGCGGCTATTGCTTCGCTAAGTTTGTCCGGGTTCGACATTTCCCCCATCGCATGAATGAGTCCCATCGCTGCTCCGAGTACACCAAGCGTCGGCGCATATGCTCCAGCTGATGCAAAAATCTTCGCATAAGCAGCATGGCGTTCTTCCATACTCGCTACTTCTTCTTCCAAAACGTCCCGTAAAAATTCTGGGGAAGACTGCCCATCTACAACTAAGCGCATCCCTCGTTTCATAAATGGATCTTCAATTTCATCGACAGAATCTTCCAGCGCAAGTACCCCGCTACGCCTAATTTCGTCTGCGTATTCTTTGTATTGCACAAGTACTTCCACTTTGTCTGGCATCTTCTCTTTTGTGAAAAGAATTTTAAAAAGTTTCGGTACTACTTTTACATCACTCCATGGGTGCGCCATCATAACAGCCGTAATTGTCCCAAGAATGATGACAATTAAAGCTTCAGCGCTAAATAACATCGCCAGTGATATATTTTGAATCATGAACGAACCTGCAATGACTATCACTGCCAACACAAGTCCTATAATCGTTGTTATTTCCACGTTACTTCATCTCCCACCTACTTATTTCAGCGAACTAATTCCACTTCATTTAACCAAAAGGCAACTAACTCGTTTTCCATTTCTGGTAAATGAACGAAAAACGCTTTAGCATCCGCTTCACTGGCAAATGCTTGCGAGCGGTAGTTATCTTCTCCCACACCTTTTAAAGCGAGAAAATAAAATGACTCGAGTCGGCCTAGAATAACTTCTTTATCCCCGATTTCATAGCCAACTGTTTGTCTAATTTCAAATTCATTTGGTAAGAAAAGTTGTGTTTTCTTTTCAAGCATGAGAATTTGTTCTGCGAGTCCAGGTTTGTCCTCAAAAAACGCTAAATTTTTAATGTTTTCTATTCGTCCCATCTAACCAACTCCATTTCTTTTTTGCTAGGTTTTTATGTAGAAAAAATTATTTAATGTGGCAAGCCCGTAATCAGCTGGGTTCAAAATCTGTTCTGACCCGCCGATGAAAAGAACGCCGCCACGTCTTAGTGACTCTGCAAACTTCTGATATGCTTGGTGTTTTCCTTCTGCTGTGAAATAAATCAACACATTACGGCAAACAATTAAATCAAAACCTTTTTCGTAATAATCGGTCAGCAAATCGTGCCGTCTAAAACGAATCGACTTTCGATATTTAGGCAAAATCTGATATGTATCCCCTTTTTCAACAAATGCCGTATGACGTTCTTGTTCGGTTAGTTCTTCCATTTGACGGCTTTGATATTCTCCAATGACCGCGCGTTTTAAAATAGCTGGTTCGAGGTCTGTGGCTAAAATATCATAATGCCTTGTGCCAACTGAACGTTCCATCATCATCGCTAGCGAGTAAGGTTCCTCCCCTGATGAACAAGCCGCACTCCAAACCCGAAGCTTCCCGCGACTATCTTCAAGCAACCTTGGAAGTACTTGTTTTTCCAGCGCATCCCAGCGATTGCGATTACGGAAAAACGACGAAACATTAATCGTAATCAAACTAATGAACTCATCTAAAAGAACGGCATCTTTTTTGAGATGTTTGAAAAATTCTCCAAATGTAATATATTGCTTCTTCACGATAAAAGATAAAATTCGACGTTTCATTTGCGTTTCTTTATAAAGCGCTAAATCTAAACCTAAGTCCCTTTTGACGACACGAGTAAAGTAAAGATAATCCTTTTCCAAATCTGGAATCATTCTTTTTCCCCTCCCCCTAGCTAGGTCGTTACTGACGAATTAATCCAGTTGCTTCTTTGTCGTACACTTTATCAAACATATTAACGACATTTTTTGAAGCTTGTACCATGCGCTGGTTATCCATGAGTTGTACCATTTCTACGCCTAAATCAACATTAGACGTTTCGATAACTCCATTTTGGATAATCCCTTGTCCAGCTGGTAAATTCATTGTGTTTATGCCATTTACATGAAGTCTACCTTCGCCGTCTTTCACCAAACTATCTGCTTGATTAGCGGAAACAAATTTGGTTCCAAGGCGGCCCAAGTATTGACCTGTTTCCGCATTGTATAAATCACCATTTGCTTCGGCGCGAATCGACGTTTTTTGCCCCACTTGAATCGCTTCCCCAGTCGCACTGAGTAAATTGGCGCCATCTGCTGTCCGCAGAAAACCAAACTGATCGGAGTGAAACTGCCCGCCACGTGAAAGTGAAATTTCGCCATTTTTAGCAGTGATGAAAAAATTACTTCCTTGCGTAGGATCCGTGTCTTGCATAAAGAAATCTCGGTCGCGGTTCGTAATATAGCTTGATCCCGCTGTCAAATTAATATGCGTCGCAGCAGGTCGAACACCGTAATCAATTGTCCCAACTTGCCTAGCGACAGGCCCATTTTGATAGTTCACTTTGTTTCGCGAAATCACTTCACTCGTAAGCTGATCAAATTTGAATCCTGGCGTCTGCGCGTTAGCCACGTTATTAGAATGAACTTGAATATGTTGCATGTAGTTCATCATCCCTGCTGCGCCAATGTATAACCCCTTCATTCCAGCACCCGCCTTCTATCTGTCCCAACAAACCGCTCCGCTAACCAACGACTTTTTGGTCTGAAAATATTTTCCGTAATATTTTGTCCATCTGTCATGTATAACACCGGCAAATTTGTTTCTTGCATCACCGTGTATAAATCACCAATACGCGTCGTTTCATCCATTTTTGTAATGATAAAACCATCGATTGGAATTTCTGCTAGTTTTGGTAAAATCGTCATCACATCCGCACTTTTCATTCCAGAAGAAAATGTAAAACACGTTAAGTCCGGATGAACAACATCGGTATAGGCAGAAATTTCACTCACTGATTCCTCGGCTAAGTAATTTCTCCCAACCGTATCAATCAAAATATGATCCACGCAGTTAACATACGTCATATACTGCACAGCTTCTTCTAGTTCAGCCGGGCTCGTCGCAACGATAAGCTCCACATCGAGTTTGTCCGCATAACCTTGGAACTGCTCCACTGCGCCTGACCGAAAAGTATCTGTAGTGATAAAGCCCACTGTCCGATTTTGCTTTAACAGCTGCCATCCAAGTTTCACAAGCGTGGTCGTTTTCCCAACACCCGTTTGCCCAATCAAGGAAATAATTCGGTGGTTGCTTAAATCAAACGAATCTTCCACCGCTAATTTTCCGGATAAATAAGGAACGAACCAATCTGTAATATCATCCAAATGCGCCGTTTCTACTTGCTTAAACTGCTTCCGCCCAGCCTGCATGAAGTCCGCCACATACGTATCACTAATTCCGCGACCCTTCAAAAACTTCACGAAATCACTGTTTTGTTCACGCTCCTCGCGCATTTTCACTGCAAGCTCGCGGTTTAAAGCCGCTAGTTCGAGACGCATCGCTGACAATTCTTCTTCCTGTGTTTTTCGTTCTTCTAAAAGCGGCGTTGACTGTGCTAGTTCCGCTCCCGCAGCAAGCATTTCTAGTAATTTTTCTTTTTTTAATAAGTCGTCTGTTTTCGGTCTGTTTTTGACAACCGATTTTTGAAATGTTTCTTGAAAGTCCATTCGACCATCTGCTATCGCCACTTCACTCATAATGACCGCCGTCACTTCATACTGTTTCTTAAAAATACCAAGCTTTGTGACACGTTCATCCGTAATTTTATATGGCTCATTCGTGACTAAGCGAATTTTTTTATGTATTTCTCGCTTGGAGTTCGCCTTAAAAATTTCCATCTTTTCTACTAAATGTTTTCCCATTTCTACGGATTACCTCCCTCATCAAGTTGGTTCAATCAGTGCAATTTGCTCCACTTCTGTTTCCGGCGACAGTTCACTAATGGAGAGCACCGGCACGTCCAATTGATATCTTTCCAAAACTCGCACAAAGCCAAATCGAAAATCTTTTCGCCTTGTTAAAATGACAGGTTCACGACCAGTGAGTTGCGCTTTATTCACGGTATCTCTTACTTTTTGAATGATTGGCAGTTCCTTGTCGAGCGCCCAGTTCAGCGCGTAGCCATAATACGGCGTGTTGACAATTTCTGTATCCATTTCAATCGAATCTTGCAAAAGTAGCGCGTAAATTTTGCCATCTTGATTTTTCGCTTGTTCACAAATGACTTTCGAAATCCGCTCCCTGACAAATGCCGTAATGCCATCAAGATCATTCGGATAAATCGTTTGCCCATCAATAATCCCTTCGACAATCGTTGGTAAATCGCGAACCGAAATCCCTTCTTTCAAGAGTTGTCGAAGCACCCCTTGAATTAGCGAATAATCAATTTCTTTTTTCTTAATTTCATCAATTAAAATTTGATTTTCATCAGCAAGTCCGTCAATTAAATCTTTAATTTGTTGGCGCATCAGAAGCTCATGCAAGTTCTTCCGCAGCACAACATCCAAATGCGTAATTAAAATACTAAGCGGTTCGAGCACTTGATAGTTTTTCATCTGCGCATCTTCTAACTCACCCGGCAAAATCCAGTAACCATCTTCCCCGAAAATCGGATCCTTGGTCGGCTCCGCATCAAGGTCCATCATCACGCCTGGTGTTTTTAGCGCTAATAAATGTCCTGCCTTTAAAACCCCGCTCGCAACAGCCACACCTTTGACCTTAATCTCATATTTCCCGCGCGGCTGAAAACTCGTATTATCTTTAAAATTAATCCCCGGGACCCCAATACCTAAATCTTGTAAAATTGATTTTCGCATTAAGACGACTTTATCTTTTGCCGTTTCTCCGTTCATTTTTTGTTTCACGAGAGCCGCAATGTTTAAGCCAAGTTCCACAACTACAGGGAATTTTTCTCGTGCTGCGCCAAATGCTTGATTGTGTTCCGCTTCAGCAGAGCTGGTTTCCGACTGGATAAGCTCCATTTCTTTTTCAAGTTCCAATTGCTCTTTTTTCTTTAAATTGAATTGCGTACGATAGCCGATTATTCCAAGCACTACGCCAATTCCAACAAATGGAATCGTTGGTAGTGGGCTAAATACACCCATTAAGATAAACATGGCAGCGAGCGTATAAACGACCACCGAGTTTTGCATTAATTCTTTGAAAATCCCGACCGCAACGTTATCATCTGATCCGTCAAATACCCGAGTTACAATAACCCCAGCTGACATCGCCATTAAAAGTGAACCAATCTGGCTCACGATGCCATCCCCGATTGTTAACTCCGTATATTTCACCGCAGCTTCCCCGAACGAAAGCCCACCTTGGACCATACCGACAATTAAACCGAATACAATATTTACAACTGCAAGCAAAACGGTAAAAAGAACATCCCCTTTTACAAATTTCCCAGCTCCGTCCATCGCTCCGTAGAATTCGGTTTCCATATTCAAATATGCGCGTTTTTCTTTCGCTTCCGGCTCTGTAATCAACCGTTGATTCAAATCCGCATCAATCGCCATTTGTTTACCGGGCAAAGCATCCAGCGTAAATCTTGCTGCTACCTCCGCTGTCCGCGAAGAACCATTTGCCACAATAAACTGAAAGACGATTAAAATAATGAAAATAACAATCCCAACAACAAAATTACTACCAATAACAAAATTCCCAAATTGTTTAATTACTTGTCCTGGATCACCAGTAGTTAAGATCGCCCGTGTCGTCGAAATATTTATCGAAACCCGAAATATCCCCATCAAAAGTAGTAAAGACGGAAATGACTTTAATTCATTCCAATCTTTAATTGATGTGGCACGCATGTAAACTAACACAGAGAACGCCAAGATCGTCACAAGCACTAAATCCAATACAAACGGAGGTAATGGCACAATAAGTGCAATAACAAACGAGACCGCAATCAAGATAGCAAAATATTTTTTTATAGCACCTAAATTCCCCATTTTGAAACCTGCCTTTTCTAAGATTAGAAAGGTCGCTCATATGTTGTTAGAACTTGATTTTGTCTGCGTCCATCAATTCTTTCATCACTTCAATAACATCTTTATATAAATCTTCTTGTATGTATTCATCTGGATTCGTCGTATAGTAAATACTTCGTGCCAGTTGTCTATTTGTAATCATCGGCACCCCGTCCGTATCCGCCACCTGACGAATAAACAGTGCCAGCTCGTCTTCCCCTTTAACGAGCAATTTCGGTGCATGATCTTTTGTTTTGTCATAACGCATCACAACGGAAATATGTGTCGGGTTGTTCACCACAAAAGTCGCGTCCGCCATTTTTTTCGTAATCGAACCTTGGAGAAGCCCACGCGCAATACTTCTTTGGCGCTGTTTCACTTCCGGTCGACCTTCTGAATCTTTCATTTCGTCCTTAATTTCTTGCTTCGACATCCGCAAGCCTTTTTTATAGTCATAACGCTGGTAAAAGAAGTCAAGCAGCCCTATTACTGCGATTACAAGGAAGAGCGCCAGAAATTCATTTTTGAATAAAGCGAAAATTTGTCCGAGTGAGTAAAGCCAATTTTGCCCGGTGTAACTAATGAGCGTGTCTAGATGATCCCGAAAGCCAATATACGCCACGTATGAAAGCAACGTAATTAAAAGTAGCGCTTTCACCACCTCGACAATTCCCTTCACACTGAACACTCGCTTAAAGTAGTTCGCTGGATTTAGTCGTTTGAACTGAGGTTTCACTGCTTTCGCGGAAAATAAAATCCCGACTTGCACGCCGTAGTTCATCAAACCAAAAATCACAACCATCACCATAATCGGCATCAACACTTTGCCAAACTCCATCAAGTAAAACAAACTGTAACTTTCCATGTTCGCAAGCTTCGGTGGCTGTTTCAAAAGAGCAACAAATGCTTGAATCGTGTTTTTAATAAACATTTCTCCAAAAAAATAAAGAAGCCCAGCTACAATTAGCAGTGAAAAAGCATTATTTAGTTCTTTACTTTTCGCCACATTACCTTCATTTCGAGCTTTCTTAATGCGGCGTGGCGTTGCTTTTTCCGTCTTATTATCCTTCGCCAAGCCTTTTTCTCCTCCCTATTTTTTCAGTAAATAATCAAAAAACGACACATATTGTTGAATCATCTCATCTGTCAAATTTTTAAAAACTGTACTCAAGATAGGAACAGCACACGCAAGGATGAAAATCCCAAACGTAATTTTTATAATAAACGCATTCATAAAAATGTTAATTTGCGGAGCGCTCTTAGAGATAAAAGCAAGAATGATATTAACGATAAAAATACTACCCATAATCGGGAGCGCAATCGACACCGCGGAAGCAAGTGCAAAACCAAGCGTCCCAAGCAGCAAATCAATAAACCCTTTTTCAAATAAAATCGACACCGAAGCCGTAAATTCAAACGATTTCATTAAGTAATAAATCAAGTAATCCATGCCTTGAAGTGACAAAAATATCACTACAAAGAAAGTATCTAAAATCGCAGCAGTAATCGAGTTTTGTGTCCCGTAAGAAGGATCAATCAAGTTTACTTGCGAAAATCCTAAATCATAATCAATCATAAAACCAGCCATTTTTGGAATTACCGCAATAATTTCCACCAATTTCGCCAGCGCTAATCCAAAAACCACTTCAGACGTTACCCGGAGTAGCAAATCTGGTAGCGTCGTTATACCAGAAACATCGACCCCTGTTGCCACTGGAATGGAAATCGCCATCCCAAAAACCACTTTGACACTGTTCGGAATGTTTCGCCCTTTTAAAAGCGGAAAGAAGAATAAAAAACTGGCAACTCGGCTGAAAACAATCACTACCGCAAGGAAAAATTCAAACTCCATGTTTACACCCTAATCATCAGGGGTAATTTGGAAAAGATTCCTACAAACAAATCCGTCATGTGTTCAAACATCCACGGTCCAAGAATAAATAGCGCCACTACGAAAGCAACAATCTTCGGTAAAAACGTCAGCGATTGGTCTTGAATTTGCATCATTGCCATCAATATCGCCACCACAATCACTACCACGATACAAATGAGCGACACCGGCAAAATAAGCGCCAGCCCACTATAGAAAAAATCTTGAAAAATTTGCGTAATCGGCGTTAAATTCATTTTGCTACTCCCTTAAAAGTGAATTGTTTGAAAAATCATGTTGGTAATCAATCCGTACCCACCAATGAAAATAAAAACAAGAATCTTAAACGGTAAGCTAATGGTCATCGGCGGTACCATCATCATCCCAAGATACATCAGTAACGTACTAACAATTAAATCTATAAAAATAAACGCTAAGTATATAAACATCCCAGTTAAAAAACCTTGGGTAATCTGTGTCAAAATAAAAGCAGGCATTAAAGCCATAAGCGGAGCATCTTCTTTTTTTGTAACTGGATCTTCTCCTTCTGCTTTCAACATCATGTTAATATCATGCTTATATGTATTTTCCGCGACATATTTTGTCAAAAGCGGCTTTGTTTCATCCCATACTTTTGATGCGCTCCACTCTTCTTTTTGCGAAGGTTTATACACATCGTCATACCAAGCAGTAATAAGTGGTTGCATCATAAACAAAGATAAAAACAGTGCCAGTCCAACAAGCACTTGGTTGGGCGGCAAGTTCGTCGCGCCAAGCCCTTGCCTCGTTAAACCAAGAACGATAATACAGTAAGTAAAGTGTGTGAACATTAATACAATCGATGCAGACAAAGAAAGAACCGTAACTAGTACAAACAGCGCCACACTAGAATTAACCCCATCCGTCCCATTCACACCAAGTGAGTCCAGCCAACTTTCTGCATGCACATTCACCCCTGGCCAAAAGACAACCAATGAAATTGCAAAAATAACAATAAAAGATACTTGAAATACTCGTCTAGAAGCTATTTTACGCATTTTCCTTAGTCTCCTCTTTCAAAAGTAATTCTCGGAAAAGTGCTTCATTTTGGTCAGTTTTTCCTTTTAATGACACCGTTCGAATATCATTATTGGAAATAATCGCCAGCACCTTTTCCCCGTCTGCCTCCAGAAGAACTGCACGTAACTGATGAGAGATTAAAAGAGTGTCTTTCAACTTTATAAGATCATTTTCGCTTTTTCTCGTGCGATTCGCTTGCTTGTTTTTCTTAACTAAAAAATAAGAAATTCCCGCAAGTACTGCTAAAAGTACAATAATTTTTAAAAGTGATAAAAAATATTCCATTCAAGTAAGGTAAATTCACCTTTCACTCCCTTCATCAGATTACAAAAATAAATCATTTTTTCAAAATATATATCAATAAAGTGTTTTTTGTAACTGCAATATAAAATTTTACACCAAATCCTGAAAAAATCTATACTTTTTTTAAAAAATGAAATTTTGTGTAAAAATAAAAAAACAGCCAGTGTAACAGCTGTATCAAAGGAAAACTTCTCATTATTCGATTTATATTTTTCTATTTAACTCAAAAAAAGGTTCTTCATACCCAATCCTTTTGACCTACTCGCGTTCCCTTTACACAACTAACATATATTGTTATTATAAAAATAAACAGAAAATCAATAATACTATAGGATAGAGAGGTATGTGATTGTATGCCTAAATCAGAAATAAGAAAATTACTTCAAGAAATCAAAAAACAAGTAGATAATCCGGGGAATTCATCTACAACTGAAATTAAAAAAATGGCTTCAGAAGCTGGCATTGACGAAAAAATTGCCGAAGAAATCTACCATTTACTCACTGAATTTTATCAAGCCGTTGAAGAACACGGTGGAATCGAAAAATATATGCATTCCAATATTAGTTGGTTAAAAATCGAATTAGAACTACTTTCCGCATGTTACCAAATTGCTATTTTAGAAGATATGAAGGTTCTTGATATTTCTGAAATGCTCAGCCTAAATGATTTGCGGATTTTTCCAAAGACTCCAAGCCAACTACAAAATACTTACTACAAACTAAAAAAAGAGCTTATCCAAGTAGAAGATATTCCGAAAAACAAGCCTGGGAGAAAAAGAAAAACACAAAAAAATACAAAAAAAGAAAAAACCAATATTTTCGGCAAAGTTGTGCCAGCTGAATTCAAAGCACCAACGTCCATCAAAGAACAAATCAGCTACGACAAATCACGCGAAAAAAACTTGGTTGATTTACTTTCCGGCGTTAAAAGCAATGTTCAACTTTTAAGCGAAAACCAAGGTGAAGAAAACAACGTATATGACTTACTAAAAAGCATTTACTCACTCTCTTCCCTTGCTGTTCAAAAAGAAGAACTCGACAAAAAATACCAAGACTTACAAACAAAATACCAAGAATTGGAACAGGAAAATTCCTATTTAAAACAACAAAACGAAACCATGACAGATTCGTTCCATACACTTGTGTTACAAGTAGCTGATTTCGCTTATGCCAGTGATTTAGACCAAATCCAAGCACTGCCACTTTTCAGCCAGCAACTCGTTGTAACACTGAATCAACTTGGTGTATTCAAAGAAAATTATAAACAAATGTAATTTAGAAGGGGTGGCACGATGTATATCGAAATTTATACCGTAAATGGGGAATCTATTCGCCTTGACGACGACGCAAAAATCAACAACATCAGCATCCACGAATTATCAAAAGCAGACTTGAAAAACCTTTTTAACGAAAAATGTATCGAGTTAACGAAATACGACTTAACGTATTTTATTAATACCAACCAAGTGAATTGGTTCCTTGTAAGCGAAGGAATCCATTAAAAAAACGAGCTAGGATTATCTCCTAGCTCGTTTTCTATTTAAAAATCAAATTTACTATCTATATCCCCATCACCATATTGGTTTGGTCCATCACTTTCAAGACACATAAAAATTAACATAATAATTCCGCCAGCAAATGGAATAAGGCTTAAAAGGACGAAAAATCCACTTTTGCCAGAATCATGTAAGCGTCGAACCATTAAGCTGATTGTTGGAAGTAAAGCCGCTAGCAAGTATAGCCATAAAATGATTACCAGAACGATTGCACCGCCACCGCCAGCCATTCCCGTACCACCCATAGCTGCTTCCATAATAGCTGAAATACCAAAAATAAAAGCTAAAGCATAAAGTATTACAAAAATAATAACATTCCAAAGTACTACATACCAATACGCCGATCTCGGGGCTCTGCCACTAAAGTTAACGTAATTTCTCCAAAATGATTTGTAAGCTTCTAAAAATCCCATATTTCCTCCTATGTAAATAAATTTCACCGTATCTATAAGGATATATGTAGCCATCCCATTACACAAGCTCTTACAATAAAGATTCATAAAATAGACACATTTCTATTTTTAATTGAAAATGTGTCTATTTTCACAGGCCTTTAAACCTATTAGACCTCCAAACTATAGATTTTTAATACATATCAGCAATAAAACTTTACACAAAATCCACCCATTGATGATTGCGAGAAATAATCACTAAAATATAAAATACCCCAAAATGTTATTGAGGTATTTTAGTTAAACTCTACTTATTTTTTAATTTGGTAATCACTTTGGTAATAACATACACTGCTAAAACTAAAACAGCTATAAGCATTAAAGATCCCATGATGTTAAAATTGCTCAACCTTCTATCACCTCTTTAAATCCCGCGTAAATTAAATATACTTGATGAGGTACTTTTATTCCAGTCTTTTCTTAGTTTATCAGGAATTTAATAATTCAGTGCTATATATGATGCACTACAAGAATTGTATGATTTATACTACATTACAACTTGTCGCTATCTATCTATGGTAAATTCTCCAAGTGGATGCTCTCCCAAACATCCATATCTTTGTTCACTTAGAAAATCCCCAGTGGCATTTATAAATATTGGTAAATGCCGAACTCCTCGAACTTTCCCTTGTTCGAGGAGTTTTCATTTATTTAGTGTTTTTTACAAAAAAATACTCTTAGTGGCTGCTAACAACCGCTAAAAGTATAAAAGGGAGTTTAAGGTAAGTAAAGACAACCCACTACAAAAAAGGGAGAAAAAGTAATGGCATTGTCATTGCTTATGGTTATATAATACCCGTCTCCCCCAATCCAAACCCTTTTTTTGTATTAAAATTAGATGACGAATTTAACTAAAATGCAACAGAGTACAATTATTTATTCTCTCGCTCAATTTCATTTTCAAGATTTTTTAAAACTTCGGCTTGTACTTTATTGATTGCTGATTCTGTGTCGCTATTTTTAGGAAATAATTCATTTCGTTTATTCGGATTGAGGTTTATTTTTCCGAAAATAACCGCTGTCGGGACATAATAGTCATCTTCTGAATCTTTTTGCAACAACAACAGATATTTTTCTTCTTTTTCCATTTTTGTATAGCCAGCGATATGGTATGTCGTATTCGCTTTGGCATCGTAACCTTCATTTTCATAAACAGATATTGTCATTTCTTTTGCTAAGTTGTCATCCGTTTCGTTTTTTAAAACTTGGGCTATTTTAAAAGTAGACATTCTATATACACCTATCACAGCATCATCTGAAGCTCGCTCTATTATTGAATCTCCGCGTTTTTCTAGTTGACCTGTTACGATGACAGTACTAGCGTTTTCTAATTCATCCCCACTCTCATAACCGTCGATTTTAGCTTCTGCCACTACTTCGGTGAATGGTTTTGGTGTCATCTGTTGATAAACTAAAAATCCTCCAATAATCAATAGGAAAGCTGCAACCACAGTGCTGAAAATCCATCTTCTTTTATTCATAAAAAGTTCCTCCTAGTTGTCATCATCTCTCTTAATTTAAATAGTACACTTTTTTTATCAAAATTAAAACACTTGAAACAATAGACTTAAAGCCTAGCGTTCCAAGTATTTTTTCATCTAAACATTACGATTCCTTATGATTTTTATACCATTCTTCTGCTTTCGAAGTGGCAATTGGGATAGCGCGGCTTTCTGAGTAGCCATCTTTTAATAGGGCATTGCCGATTTCAATAGCTTTTTCGCGTTCGGTCTTTCTTAGATTTTTCCACGAATCCGGATAATCATTTTTTGTCCACGGCACGAACTTTCACCTCGCTTTTAATTAATAGGAGCTCCGCCGGTAATTCCGTATACTTGGCCCGTTGTATAACTTGCTTCATCTGATGCTAGTAGCACATAAGCGCTCGCAAGTTCTGCGGGTTGCCCTGCTCGTCCAAGTGGCTGATCTTGACCAAATGCAGGAATACTATCTTGTGGTTGTCCCCCAGAAATTTGCAGCGCCGTCCAAATTGGTCCTGGTGCAACCGCATTAATTCGAATACCTTTTCCCCCTAGTTGTGCCGCTAAACTTTTAGTAAGCGAAATTAAACTACTTTTTGTCATTGCATAGTCAACAAGGTGAGCGCTTGGTTTAACGCCTTGAATGGAGGACGTTAAAATGATACTTGCCCCTGCTTTTAAGTAATTAAGTGCTTCTTGAATTGCGAACACAACGGAGAAGACGTTCACTTCAAATGTGTCACGTAATTGTTCAGCTGGAAGTTTTTGAATATCTAATTGATATTGCTGTAGTCCAGCGTTTAGCACTAGAATATCTAGTCCACCTAACTCGTTATATGCTTTTTTTACTAAATCTTTCGCTAAACCTTCTTTTCTTAAATCACCCGGTAATAAGACACATTTCTGTCCAGCTTCCTCAACAATCGCTTTAACTTCCTGTGCATCTACTTCTTCATCCGGATGATAATTTATCGCGACATCAGCACCTTCTCTAGCATAGGCAATTACCGCAGCTCGACCTATTCCCGAGTCGCCTCCTGTTACAAAGGCTTTTTTCCCGGTTAATTTATTCGCGCCTTGATAACTTGATTCGCCCGTATCTGGAACAGGCGTCATTTTACTTTGCAAACCAGGATAATCCTGGCGTTGCTTTTCAAATTTTCCTGTATGGTATTTGTTTAATGGATTTTCTTTATTCATCATAAAAACCTCCTATATTTTTGCAACGTAACCCATGACTAAGTAGGCTACGAAAATTATTAAAATGGCCAATATAAGTATCCACCAAATATTAGCGCCAAGTTTTCGCTTCACTTTTTTATTTCCCATTTTCACTACCCCCATTACTTAATGTCTTCCCTCCAGTTTTACGCTAAAACGTTTAACATCAAATTGAAAAAGAATTGTAGTAAACATGAAAAAAAGAGAACGGAAATCCGCTCTCTTTTTGAAAAAATCGCTATTAACTTCGAAGTCCTCGCCCTTTACTAATTAAATACCAACAAATCGAGTAAAGAACGGCACTAAATACAACAAGAATGGATAGAGAAATTGCTACTGGTACATCTGTAACACCTAGGAAACCGTAGCGGAATCCGGAAATCATATAGACAATCGGGTTCACTTTAGAAATCGCTTGCCAGATTGGCGGTAACATCGAAATCGCGTAGAATACGCCGCCTAGATACGTTAACGGTTGTAAGACAAAAGTTGGGACAATGGATACATCGTCAAATGATCTAGCGAAAATCCCGTTAATAAGTCCCGCGAGTGAAAATAAAATCGCCGTCATTAAGAAGGTAATAATACCAATCGTCCACGAATGAATGTGAATCGGCACAAACACCATCGAAATAAGCGTGACAAGTGCTCCAACTAAAACACTTCTACCAATCCCACCAATCAAAAAGCCCCAAATAATAATATGCGTTGGCACCGGCGCAACAAGAATTTCTTCAATGTTTTTCTGAAACTTTTGCGAGAAAAAGGAAGACGATACATTGGCGTAAGAACTAGTAATGACGGACATCATAATCAGCCCCGGCACAATGTACTCCATATAAGAAAAGCCATTCATTTCCCCAATGCGGCTACCAATCATTTTCCCGAAAATAATAAAGTAAAGCGAAGTCGTGATAACTGGCGGCACGAGTGTTTGTACCCAAATTCGCATATAGCGATTCGTTTCTTTCGCAGCTAGACTTTTTAAAGCTGTATAATATAGATTAAACATGTTTCTCCCCCACTTGATGTTTTTCTTCTGTAATTTTCAAGAATAGTTCTTCCAGGCGATTCGATTTATTACGCATCGAAAGCACTTTAATACCGTGTTCGCTTAATTGCTCAAAGATATGGTTAACTCCCTGATTACGTTCCACTTCCACAGACAAAGTTTGCTTATCTTCAAACACATGATTATAACCCGTAATTTCGAAAGCTTCTTCATACGGTTCTAAATCAAAAATAAACGTTTCAAATTGCAATTTAGAAAGTAGTGATTTCATGCTGGTATTCTCAATTAACTCCCCAGATTGAATAATACCGATATTACGACAAAGCATCTCTGCTTCTTCTAAATAATGCGTCGTCAAAATAATCGTCGTACCACTTTCGTTTAACTCTCTTAAAAACGTCCACATCTCACGTCTAAGTTCAATGTCGACCCCAGCAGTCGGTTCATCTAAAATAAGCAGCTTCGGTTCATGCATGAGAGCACGCGCAATCATCAAGCGGCGTTTCATCCCGCCCGAGAGCATCCGCGCACGTTCATTCCGCTTCTCCCACAAATTCGATTGTTTTAAATATTTTTCGCTACGTTTGATAGCTTCCTTACGAGAAACACCGTAATAGCCAGCTTGGTTAACAACGATTTGCTGAACCGTTTCGAACGGATTAAAGTTAAACTCTTGCGGAACTAGTCCGATTTGCTGTTTTGCCCGGACAATATCTGTATCGAGATCATAGCCAAATACGCTTACTTGACCAGATGTTTTATTGACTAGTGAAGTAATAATACCAATCGTCGTTGATTTCCCGGCACCATTAGGACCAAGCAGTGCATAAAAATCTCCTTCTTCTACCGTTAAATCCACACCGCGTAACGCTTCGACCCCAGTGGAATAAATTTTTCTTAACCCTTTTATTTCAAGTGCATAAGTCATGTAATTGCTGTCTCCTTATAAATTATGATTCCTTTATTTTAGCACTTATTTGCCAATAAGAAAAAACAATCGTCTTTTCACTGAAATGAACGCGAAAAGACGATTATTTTGATTTAATATCTACTCATCGTTCTTCTTGATACTCCTAAAATTAGCAAGAACCAACCAACGACAAAGCAAACACCACCGATAGGCGTAATCGCACCTAAAATGGATACTTTAGAAATACTTAACACATACAAACTACCCGAGAAAAAGACAATTCCGACCGAAAATAAAATCGCTGCCCATGTGTAAAGCCGACTAGCTTGTTTTTCCATCAATAGCCCTACAACTAAAATGCCTCCTGCGTGAAACATTTGGTACTGAACGCCGGTTTCCCAAGTACTCGCATAACTTCCAAGTACGTCTTTTAAAGCATGTGCCCCAAAAGCCCCTAGTAAAACTGCCAGCCCTGCAAAAGTGGCTCCCGTAATAATTGTTTTTTTCATAGTTACCCCCTAAAAATCAAGCAACGAGTCTCCGTTCGCGCCGTCTTCTAACTCTATTTTCTTCCCGTCCATACTTGCAATTTGCGCCGGTTCTGCTGACTGAATAGCAATCGGTTCTACAGCCGCAGTTGTCTCATCGCCTGTTTTTGCAAGCTGAACAAGCAGCATCAAACCATGCAAATGCTTATCTTGACTCGCTTTTGTGGTTGCTGCTTTTGCTTTCGCTAATTCGTTTTCCATTTGTTCAAAAATCTTTGAATCTGCAATAATCATTTTTCCTCAACCTCAATTGTTTTAATAACGCGTGCTGGGTTGCCGGCAAGAACGACATTATCGGGGAAGCTTTTCGTTACAACTGCGCCTGAAGCAACCACGACATTATTTCCAAGCTTAACCCCTGGATTAATAATTGCCCGACCACCAATCCAAACATTATCGCCAATTTCAACTGGTTTACCAAGCTCTAGCCCACTATTACGTTCTACTGGATCAAGCGGATGCGTTGCCGTATAAATATGAACTCCAGGCGCCATCATACAATTATCACCAATATGTACTTCGCAAACATCTAAAATAACACAATCAAAATTAGCATAAAAATTTTCGCCTACATATATATTAGAACCGTAATCAACACGAAAATCAGGTTCCACATATACATTCTCTTTTGTTCCGCCGAATAGGCGCTTCAGCACGCTTGCACGGGACTCTGAATCCATCGCATCGTTAATCTCTCTGCAGAACTTACGTGCACGATTTCTTCCGTGTGCGAGCTCTCTGTCGCTAGGATCATACATTTCTCCTGCAATCATCTTTTCTAGTTCTGTTTTCATCCTGACACATCCTATCCACGTTTTATTCTTATTCATTATAACCAAATGAATCACAGAAATATAGTAAAGTAATCGCTCCACCTAAAAAACTACGCGCAGCTACCTTTTGTGCATTTTTCTTAAAAAAATGATATTCTAGTGGAGTAGGTAAAATTGGGGAGGAATTTAATATTATGATTAAAGTTATTGCTTCAGACATGGATGGCACACTACTTAACTCTGATATCGAGATTGCACAAGAAAACGTCGAGGCAATCGAAAAAGCCCGCGCCAAAGGAATTCATTTCGTTCTTTGCACCGGACGTATGTATGACGATGCAATGGGGTTAATTAATAAAGCTAATTTATATGCACCAGCAATTTGTATGAATGGTGCGGAAATCCGCGATGAACACGGCAAAATAATTTTGCAACATCCGATTGATAGAAACCTAGCAAGAAACACTTACAACACGCTGACTGAATTAGGTATGTATACCGAATTTTTCACTGACATGGGCCCAATCACAACAGACAAAGCTCGTGGCAAAGAATTTATGATTGAAATGCACAAACGCATCCACCCAGACGTTCCCGCAGAAACCATTATGGACAAAGTAGAAGAACGTTTTGAATCCAAGGACGTTCACGAAATTCCAGATGTAGAGCGTATTTTAGGCAATAAAGATTTAACCATTCTAAAATTCATTTCCTTCTCTTCTGATAAAGACATTCTTGCAAAAGCCAAACAAAAACTAGAAAAAGATTCCGAACTATCCGTTACATCTTCTTTCTCTGATAATATTGAAATCACTCACCGCGAAGCACAAAAAGGTATTTCTTTACAATATTACGTAGAAAAATTAGGCGTTACACTTGATGAAACTTTTGCAATTGGAGATAATATGAATGATATTTCGATGTTAAAAATGGCTGGTTATAGTGTAGCTATGGGTAACGGCGAAGAAGAAGTCAAAGATCTTGCAGAACACGTAACCCTTTCGAATGATGAGCACGGCGTTGCAGCAGCCATCTATAAAATGTTAGAAACAAATGACTAAAGTTTATTTATAGGAGGAAACACGAATGACAATCAAAAAAACATTAACTATTGCAGGTTCTGATTCAAGTGGTGGTGCTGGTTTACAAGCAGACTTAAAAACGTTTGAAGAATACGGCACTTATGGTTTTAGCGCAATCACAACTATTGTAACAATGGATCCAGACAACAACTGGGCGCACGGCGTTACTCCAATTGATGCGCAACTTGTTCGCGAACAACTTAAAACAATCCTTTCTGGCGGCCCTGTTGACGCAATGAAAACTGGAATGCTAGGTTCGATTGACATCATTAAAGCAACACGCGAAGCCATCGACAAATATGATTTAAAAAATGTCGTAATCGATCCCGTTATGGTTTGTAAAGGCGAAGACGAATTAATCCAACCAGAAAACGCGGAAGCTATCCGCGACCTACTGCTTCCAAAAGCAACAATCACAACACCAAACCTATTCGAAGCAGGTCAATTATCCGGTCTTGGCAAATTAACTACATTAGATGATATGAAAAAAGCAGCGAAAAAAATCATCGAATTAGGTGCTAAATACGTAGTTATCAAAGGCGGAAAAGCCCTAGAAAGCGACAAAGCAATTGACCTACTATATGATGGCAAAGAATTTACTATCTATGAAGTAGAAAAAATCTCTCCAAGCCACAATCACGGCGCTGGCTGTACTTTCGCAGCAGCAATCACAGCTGGACTTGCAAAAGGTTTAACGGTTGAAGAAGCAGTCGCAAAAGCAAAAGACTTTGTCACTGCAGCTATCAAAGGTGGATTTGCACTAAACGAATTCATCGGTCCTGTTTGGCATGGCGCTTATAATAAAGCAGAAAATAGATAATACGAAAACCGTCCACTGTTTGGGCGGTTTTTTATTATAATAAAAGTTAGGAGATGAGTTCAATGAAAGTAAGTAAATCATTTGAAGCGTTCGCGAAAGAAGCTCCCGAAGTACACTCTGCCTGGATGGAAACCGTACATAAACTAGATGCCGCAAGTAAACTCGATAAAAAAACAGAAGAACTAGCATACATTGCTGTTATGGCTGCCACTCGCTTAGAAAGCGGGCTCCCTTTCCATGTGAAAATGGCAAAGACAAACGGTGCGACGCGTGATGAGATTATTAGCGCCGTTCTCGTTGGTCTACCGGCTGTAGGAAATACTGTTATAAGCGCCCTACCTGTTGCCTTAGAAGCATATGATGAAGTTTAATAAATAACTTCAAAAAACAGACTGTAGATAAAATGATTTCTCACTTTGTCTACAGTCTGAAATCGCTCAAATACTGGGCGTTTTTTTATTTTACTTTTCTAGTTTTACGAAGGAATACAAATAATCCCCCTAACAAAAGCATACCCAAGCCCACTAACAAGCTACTTTCCAACACGTTATCTCCCGTTTTAGGAAGAGATTCTTTTGGTTGTGTTGTTACTTTGTTAGAAGTACTTTCTTGTGTGGTTACTTTTTCTTCCTTTGGACTACTTGCTTGTGTTTGCGCCTTTTCTTTCACCGTACTGCTGCTATTATCATCTGTTGTCGCAGTATTATCTGATGAGTTACTGTCATCATTTGTATCTGCTGAATTGTCAGGAGCCGGTGTGACATCTGTATCCTCATTTTTTTCATAAACATACGTAACCGTTTGTGCCTCTTTACTAAACACACCTGTTGCATTATTAGGTGTTTCCTTTAAAGTCCAACCATCAATTGTTTTTGCTTCTGAAGTATAGTTATCATCCACATCACCACTCAATGTTTCTACAGATGCTAATTCGTTTCCTTCTGTGTCAATGTATTTTACAGTGATATCCGCTCCAACTTCTACTTTCTTAAATGGTACTTGCAAATCAACTTGATCGCCATCTTGCTCAAAAGTGACTAATTTACTTAGATTTTCTTGATACATTGCTTCATCAAATTTATATCCTTCGAAATTTCGTGAAATAAAATCTAAATCAAAATTCGCTGGTGTTAGCCCAACTGCCTCTTCAAATTGAGCGGCATCTATATCGCCGTTCATGTAGTCTACCATGTAATGTAACAAATCATTCCATAAAAGAGTAGGCGCATCAGGCGTATTTCTTAAATCTTTGTAAGTCGTATTTTTTGCTAAATCGCCGAATGTTACTGTGTCTGTTGGGACACCATCTGGGTAGGCATAACTTAAGTCTAATGAGGACTTAAGTTCCCGGCGGCTACCATCAGGAGTATAGAATGAAATACCGACCGTTCCTTTATTTACTTCACTTTTCGTTTTTGAGTAGATGTACGTAACTGTCTGATTTGTTTCAGCAAACTGACCATTTTGATTGCTAGGAAGTTTTGTTTCGTCTACTTCATATCCATCAATCGTTTTTGGTTCAGAGGTATAGGCTGTATTTAAATCACCCGTTTTCACTGTATCCTCTGCTAATTTATTTCCATCACCATCTACATATTGGATAGTTGTTTTAGATTTTGTGTTTACAGAATAACTGTAAACTCCACCGTTACCTGCCCCGTCGTAATATTCAAGGCTAATGCTTCCTGTTCCAGCTTTTGTCGGTGCTCCTGAAAGTGTTATGTCTGCATATTGATAGTGCGTACCGTCTTCACTTAGCGGTCCGTATTTCACGTCATAACTAATTCCGTCCATATTGGATAATGTTACTTTCACGTCAGAAATATAGCTACCCCATTCATTGTTTGGTAATGCTTGATCTTGAAGATGTATCGTTTTGGTAATTGCTTCCCCTACCGTTTGTTCTAAATCACTGGTAGCAGCTAAGGTTTGCTTGTTAACGGATATTTTTGGCGCAGCAGCTTCTTTTTTCACCTGTTCTTCTCCATTTACACTCGTTGCGAAAACTTGGAATGGTGCCTGGAAAACTAAAGCCGTACCGAGAAGTAAGGCTCCTACTTTACCTAATTTCATTTTTTTTGCCCCTTCAACTTTACAATTTCAAGTTATCTAAATGATGTAATTATCGTATAGGTCTCACTTGATTTGTAAAGTATATCAAAGGCGAAGAGGACAAATATGTGTAAAATCCACTCCATACTATCAATCATGTGTCGTTTTTTCGAATTATTAATTTTGCCAGTAATTGCGGCTTTTTTGTTCTACAACCAATCTACATTCTCGCTATTTGTGAATCGCGAAATGCGGACAAGTATTTGATTACCATTCATTTTGATTTGTCCTTTTCTTTCTAAATTTTGAAGGTATTTGTATAAACTTTTCCTCGAAATATCACTATAAAGCGCCAATTTATTCTTATTAATATAATGAGGCAGTAGATAAAACTCATTTTTTACTTCTAATTCTAAACTTTGGCATAGCTGCTGTAATGAATAAGCCAATCGGTCCTCTGATTTAAGGTCATTCTTCATTAACTCAAACATAAAACTCGCGGCATTATCCATAATTGCTCGCACTAATTTTTCAGAATAAGCAGGTTGGTTTGTTGCATAATTAAGGAAAAACTCACGGTGCAGTAAAACAATGTGAGCAGGTGTTTCAGCAACTAGTCTTAGTTTATTTTGTACTCTTAATTCATATGGAGATTGATATATGACGTTATTCTCCCTAAAATAATGCAGAATTTGTTGATGTTCATTTTCCATACGCAAGACACCTTCTAAAACTAAAATAAAATGCGCCTCTAATTTTTGTATTTCAAATACTTCCGATATGTTTAGTTCTTCTCTAACAATCCAAACTTTTTCTGGGGTATTATGTTCTAGCTCGCCTATCAAAGTTGACCAGTCGTCCATTTGTTTCACCACCATCAAGTTTATGTTTTCCTAACCGCGTTCCTATTTTGTTACTATACCCTTTTATCCATGAAAAAATCGTTTCTAAAAATAAGCCCTAGAATGCGAATGATTCAAATTGGCAATTTATATCTACTCTAGCGGTTTTAAGCTACAATCGGCAAAAAAACCGCAAGTGACTTCACTTGCGGTTTTTGTCTATTTTCTTCTAAGCAAATACCAAGCGCCTAAACAAAAAATCCCACTCAATATAGTTTTTGTATTCGTATCTCCTGTTTTTGGTAGTTTTTCTTTCTTAATAACTACTTTTTCTTTAGTATCTGGTTTTGGAGTGGATTCAGGCTTTTCTTCAATTACTACTGGTATTGCTTTAGCGTCTACTATATGCACAGTGAATTGCACAGAATTAGCAGAAATGCCATCTTCATTTACTGCATTTAAAGTAACGGTATAGCTTCCTGTTTTTTTCCATTTTACTTTTACCTGACTATCAGAAGTTAATACCGAACCGTCACTTGAACGAGCATGGACATCTTTTAATAGCTCTCTTTCGTCTTTAATTACAGAAGAATCATAGGTTATTTCAGGATCTACCGTGATTATTGGTGCTGGACTTTTTAAAATGCGGACGACAAATGTTTTCGATTCCGCTGCTACGCCGTCTTCATTTATCGCGTTTAACGTAACTTCATAATCGCCTGGCACGCCCCATTTTACTTTGTCATTCATATCAGAAACAAGCGGTGAACCATCATTTGTTTGCGCATTTACTTCTTGAAGGAGTTCAGCTTCCGTTTTAGTTATTGTTTTCGGATAGGTTATTTCAGGATCTACCGTGATTATTGGTGCTGGGCTTTTTAAAATGCGGACGATAAATGTTTTCGATTCCGCTGCCACGCCGTCTTCATTTACCGCGTTCAAAGTAACCTCGTAATCGCCTGGCACGCCCCATTTTACTTTGTCGTTAATGTTAGAAGTTATCGTCGAACCGTCATTTGTTCGCGCATTTACTTCATTTAGTAATGTGCTCTCCTCTTTCGTCACTGTTTTATCGTAGATTATTTCCGGGTCTACCGTTATGACTGGTGCGGGATTTTTGGAAATTTTAATCGTTACAGGAACAGGATCCGCTGCTTGATTATCCTCATTCACCGCGGTTATAAGAACTAGGTAATCCCCCGGAACACCCCATTTCACATTCGTTAAATCACAGTCTATATCAGCTGGAATATCTGTTTTTGCTTCCACATCTTCCAAAAACTCTTCCATGGTCCTATTCACTGTTTTACTATATTCGATTTCAGGAAGCGCGCTAATGACAGGTTTTTGGAGAGCTTTTATTTTGTATAAAACATCATTCTGATAACCACGCTTTATTTGAATACTTAAATTATCCGCTGTTTCAGATAGTTTATTAGGAGAAGTTACCTCTAATAATTTATATTTATTAGTATCCAAAAGGGTATCATAGGCGTGTTTATCCACGTTTTGGACGGAATTGTGTAAAAAAGGTTCCGCTATTTCAAATTTACCATCTTGATTGACTTTCCCTGGTGTTGTTACAGTACTATAATTATCAAAAGTAACTGGATTGCCTAACTCATCCTCAAAGCGCGTCGTTACTTTCCCAAAAAAAGCAGCTGTCATTTTCGTATCAGCGTTATTCACTGGATAGAATTCCAGCGACTTTGTAGCTGATGATACGGAAGAAAGACTAACTAAGTACGGATCTGTTGTTCCAGGTTTCCCGTCCACATTCGTATCAATATCAAAACTAACACGAGTTTTAGTAGAAATCCCTTTGAACGGAATAGTACAATTCATTTGGAAAATAGGACCGCCTACAAATGGAGTTCCAACATCGTATGTAATCGTTCCGTAATCCACCCCGGCTACACCAACTCTATAAATCTCCTTCGCTTCATCCCAAACTTCAATTTTAATATTTTGCACATTTCCAAGTGGAATTCGTTTTTCAAAAAGCGGATACGATACCAAAATTTCTGTTTCGTAATTCACTTTACTACTCGGCTTTTCATACACTAAAATCGCATGGTATAAATCGCCACTTATTTTAGAAAAATCGCTAATTCCAACTGGCGGCCAGTCATCTGCCATATTTACGTTCCATTCCACACTGCTCGTCCCAATGTTTTTAAAGTTTTTTGCAGCGCCACTATAGGAAAGATTAATAACGTTTTTATCGCCATGCGCTGGCATCACCTGTATTTTAAAACTCGCATCAAAGCTGTTTATAAAAAAAGACTCTGAATCTTCTGTAAAAACAAAGTGCAATGTTGGTGATCCATTAATTTTTTCTACAGTAACTTTACCAACTACTTGTTCATTAGTTACCGCTGTTGGGTCAATATCCACTTTCAAATCATAGGCTTTCTCTGTATAGAGTAAGGCATCAGATGATAAAGTAATATTAAAATAGTCCCCTTTTTGGAAAGAATTCCCTCCAAAAGCTACTTCTAAAAAATAATTTAGTTTTTCATTATAGTTTTCCTTCGCCGTTACATTTTGTCCATTTGAATTATAAAAACTGACAGATTTAATAAGATCATCTCGCTTATTATTACCGCCTGCTTTTGCGGACCAATCTACTGGCACTAAAATTATCGAACAAATTACACTAAGTGCGATAACAATATGTAAAATCTTCTTCAATTACATCTCCTCCTTTGTAGTATGGTTTGACCTGTCCCAAGCCCTCCTGTGTTTTCTTGCGTATCTCTGCACCTAACTAAAAACCATTATATCTACTTAGAACTCCCAATTAGTCCATTAATATAAGCGATTACAGACTAAATGTGACTAAAAATTGTCAAAAAGCATTTAATAGAAAATATTTCTTACTAAAAAAAACAACCGTTCTCTTAATTTTAGATAGAGAACGGTTGTTTTCTTTACTATGATATAAATAATTTCACTTTGAACATAGTATTCAATTTTTAATTGGCGGGTTTTCAAAGACATTAATTGCTTCTGTTAAGATAGATAATTCTTCTTCTAATAGCGCCCGTTGTTTTTTTAGTTCCTGCGCTTGCAAGATATTTAAGATTTCGTTCGATTCAATATTGTCATCATTATTAAATTTTTTTATCCATTTTCCAAAAGTTGAATTAGGGACACTAAATTCCTGACAGATACTATGCTTCGTTTTCCCTCTGCGATATAAAGCAACCAAACTTTTTTTGAAATTCTCGTCATATTTTGCTTTAGCCATAAAACTTCCTTCTTTCTATTGTTAAATATCATAAAAAAAGATGCAAATATATCTGTTATTTCATTTCTAATATATCAAGTTTTCCTAACATTTTTTCATAAAGTCCTAAAAATAGGACTTCTTCCGCCAAATTTTCTATGCTACGATTTAAAAGTAAAATGGCTGTTAAACTCCTTGCAACACCTCTTAGATGCAGCCCACATCTAAATTATGAAACAAAAGGAGTAACTTGAATGGTCGGGTATGGAAAAACAGTGAGAGATATTCGCACTTCTAAAGGAATACATCAAAAAGATTTATACGATAATATCATTTCCAAATCCTTCGCTATCGAATTTGAAAAAGGAAAGCACGACATCACACTAACCTTATTTGAAAAAATTTTAAAACGGATGAATATGGACTTGGACGAGTTCTTTTATATCCATAGAGAATTGTCAGTATCAGCTGAGAAAAATTATTTATGCATGAATCAAGAACGCGGAAATATATATGATCTTGCGAGTTTGGAACTATTATATAACGAGCTTTCTAAACATAATGGCGAATTAGTGGAGGTCTGGAAAGCATTTGTTCGTTCGCGAATTAAATTGGTCGAACATCTCTTTAAATATCATGAATTTACAGTAGACGTGATTACACCTAAAGATAAATGCACGATTCAAAAGTATTTATTTTCGATTGATACGTGGACACTTGAAGAACTTAAGATTTGCGCTAACTCCATCTACTTTTTTGAAGAAGATTTACAAATTCAATTTTTAAACCAGGTCATTAAGGCCATTCACTCTTATAAAAACTACGACCGTGCCAGACGTGTTTTATGTACCCTTTTAATTAATACGATTGAAATGTTTATTTCGCGCGGTCAACTATCCTCTGCTAGTAAACTCATCATCCTATTAGACTCTTTATGTCTGTATAACGAAAGCGCCTTTTACCGGAATATCTCCCATTTTTTAAAAGGGTTAGTAAAAATGCAAAATAATCATATCCAAGAAGGATACAACCAAGCAAAAAAAGCCATTCAAATTATGAATGACCTCCGTTTTGAAGAGATTGCTTATTTATATGAAATTTTGTTGGATCAGTTTATCAGAATAAAAGGTATAGATATTGTTAAGAGCTAGCTTTCTAGCAGCCAAGATTCATTCATACTTTTGTCTTTCCCAAAATGTTTTCCGTGAACATCAATGACTGAGTGCCATTCTTTACATAGTTTATGTGGAATATTCTCTATTATTGGCATAAATTCATCGCGCATTTGTGCATAAGTTGTATATTCACCAAAACCCAACCTAGTAAATAGTCGTCTGGCATATAAGTCAGCAATAAACACATTCCGCTCAAAAATATACAGCAACATTGCATCCGCCGTTTCTTCCCCGACACCCTTTATGCCTAACAACTCTTTTCGTAAAGCTTCCGTTGAATACGTCTGAAACTTATCTAAACTAGCTCCGTGACCATAGAACCACTCAGCAAGTGCTTTAATATAGATACTTTTTTGTTTATAAAAACCCGCTGGATAGATTAATTCTTCCAATTTCGCTTTATCCATTTCAATTAAGCTATCTAAATCTAAATATGGTGCAAGATTCGCTAATGCTTGTTTGGCATTTTTCTCTGTCGTACGCTGGATTAATATCATAGAAAGCCAATCAGCCAGACGATTATCCGCTTCCCACCAATCTTGATAACCATAATGCTCCACTAAATTATTTAAAACTAACACTTTTTGTTCGTTTACATTCACCTTGCATCACCTCAAAAAGGAATCAAAAAACAGTTATTCTCCTTAACCAATCATCCGAAAATCATTTCGATTCCCAGTCATATCAACCATCAATTCAAATAGCATTTTGCTATTATCTGGCTTATTCTGAACGATTACTTGCATAAAATAATCATGCACCATAAATGTATAGCCATGCTCTTTCGACGTAATCGCGTAGCCTTCTAAATCATTTTCTGAGACAAACAGCCAGCGCCACTCATACTTTTCACGCACTGCCTCTCCGTACAAAGAGCCTAAAATATAACCAAGCTCTTCTGCTAAATCAGTGTCTGGCGAGGTTTGTTTTAAGTACTCAGCAATTTTCTCGATGCGTTCTTCTGGAGTTCCGTCTGTTTGGAGCATCATTTCGCCTTCTTCTTTTAAACGGATAATTTCAGCTTCTTCCGCTTTCGTTAGTTCTCGTGCAATAATCGACATTAGAAACACCCTTTCCCCACCCATTATAACTCAAAAGCTCAATCTTTCGCATCCGATATGTTCGTCATGTATAATGAAAGAAGTACAGCAATTTTTATATTTAGGGGGCTATTTTTTTCATGGAACAAAATAAAGAAAAACTCACAAAACCGACATCAGAAAAAAACTATTTTTGGCCGATAATGATTATTTCATTTGTCGCGGTTGTGGTTATTTTACTACTCTTCTTCTCACCAATCGGGTATCAAGGAGCAGTGCATTTCGACATTACTATCTTCCCGCGAATGAACGCCATCTTTAATAGTTTTACCTTTGTATTTTTAGTTATTGCACTTTGGGCGATTATAAAAAAGAAAAACATTAAAATGCACCGTGGCTTCATTTTAGCAGCATTTACATCTACATTATTCTTCTTAGTAACTTACTTAACATTCCATTATCTTTCAGCAGAAACTTCTACATTTGGCGGAACTGGAATTATCCGTCCTATCTACTTCTTCATTTTAATTACACATAGTTTCTTAGCAGCAATCGTGGTTCCACTAGCGCTATTTGCACTTGTTTGGGGCTGGACAATGCAAATTGAGAAACACAAAAAAATTGTTCGCTGGACCATGCCAATTTGGCTTTATGTCAGCTTAACTGGCGTACTCGTTTACTTATTTATGGCACCGTATTATTAAACAAAAAAGCATCGAATGAGCGCTTCAAAAGAGCCCATTCGATGCTTATTTTTTTACAGAAAAACTTTTCGTGATGACTTTTTCTTCCACGACAACCCCGTGAAGTTCTCCGCCAAAAACCGCGCCACCATCTATATCGAGCCTCGTTTTATCTTCCGAAACCCAAATACCAGAACTTTCATCAATATGTAAATTTTGTACCGGGGTATGCCCGAAAATAAAGACTTTCCCGGTTTTATTCTGTCCAAATAAGAAAGGTTCGCGAATCCAGAAAAAATCACGCTCCTCGGTATCGTGCCAATCTTTTTTCGTCAAATCTACGCCTGCATGTACAAATACATATTTGCCTTCTTCATAATAGAGTGGCAAGTTCCGGATGAAATCAATGAGTTCAGCAGCTTCTTCTTTTACTCGTTCCGCAAGTCCCTCCGGCGTCATTTTTTTGTCAAGCGAGTCCGCGATTAAGGATTGAATTGTTTCCATACCGCCTTGACTTAAATAATAATGCATTTTCCCAGAAGGGTTTTCGAGAAAATCTAGTAACATTTGTTCGTGATTTCCTTTTAAGACAATCGCTCCCGTTTGGTCGGCTAATGCTTTCACTCTTCTAAGTACTGCAGCTGGGTTTTCGCCGCGGTCAATCAAATCCCCTACAAACAAAAGCCGTTCTTGCTCTTTATCCCAGTTTTCGAGTAATTCATCTAAAAGCGTAATCTCTCCGTGTACATCTCCTACAGCAAAAATTGGCTTCATGCTTATACCTCCAGATCTACGTAAAAGAAACGCCCCTCTGCAAAATAAACAAATGGACGCTTTTTTCTTATTCGGTTTTGCTTTCTGCTTTTTTGATTTTCTTCTCTACTTCGGCAATTTCGTGACGTAATGCACTTAATCTAACCTCCGCTGCATTGATTGGTCCATTTTGGAGTTGTGGGTCTTCAAACTCTCGTGTTTCACTGATTACCTCTTGATATGTTTGTCGCAATTCAATCAATTGATCTTCTAGTTCTCTTAAATTCTCATGGGCCATACGCGCCACCTCCAAATTAATCATACTACACAATTTTACTTTTCCCCATTAAATAGAAATATAATCCTTTTTTTAGCATTTTTTTGTAACACTTCTTATTACTGTATTAGTCCTAGAAAATGTGCTATTTTAAAGGTAGGTATTTTTGCTATTATACTTAAAAATAAATGAAAAAGGAGTTTTTACTATGATGACTATTTCACAAGTAAAACAGACAGCAAAAGAGTCGCTTCGTGGCAACTGGGGAATTGCCATTGGAATATTTGTACTTGCTTGGCTAATCGAAACTGTTGGTGGAGGATTAATTGGTTGGATCCCAGTCATTGGTTGGATTGCAATATTCCTACTAACTGGACCACTTTATACTGGGGTTGCTTGGGTGTACCTAGCAATTAGCCGCCGTGAACAACCAGATGTTGCTTATATGTTTAGTGGTTTTAAACAATTTGGACGTACGGTCTTAGCTTACTTACTAATCTCTATTTTCACATTCTTATGGAGCTTACTCTTAATCGTACCAGGAATTATTAAAACTTACTCTTATTCACAAACATTCTTTATCTTACGAGATAACCCAAATATTTCTGCGCTAGATGCTATTACAGAAAGCCGCCACATGATGAATGGACACAAAGGTAGACTTTTTGGACTATCTCTTACATTCCTTTTATGGTATTTAATTCCTCTTGCTGTTGCGATTGCAGGTACGGTTATCGTTGCTGGCGGAATGGCTACTACATCTTATACAGCTGATCCTGCTGAAGTACTTTCAGCTCTTGCTGCCGGTGCTACGTTTGGTGGACTCGTGTTAATCTTAGCATCGTGGTTAATTACTCTTGGTATTTCGCTTTATGTTTATCCTTATCTAATCACTTCTATCGCTGTGTTCTACGATGATTTATACGCAGCAACAGAAGGCACTTTTACAGAAGAAACGGTCATCGTGGAAGAAGAAGTAAATCCATTTGGAACAACAGAAGCTGATCCATTTGCTGAAGATACACATCCAGAAGGCTTCGGACCAGAGGCAACAAAAGAACCCGAAACGCCTGTAGTACCAGAAGCTCCTGAGGCTCCTGAAACACCAGAAACGCCGGAAGTTCCTGAAACTCCTGAGGCACCCGAAACACCGGAAGCTCCAAAAGATAACAATGAACCAAAATAAAATTACGGCTGGCGGACTGGAATTTCTAGTCCGCTTTGCTGCGCCAACGGACCGTCTGAAAATAAATGACTTAATGATAGATACAGCTCGCTGGTTAAAAGAGTCGGGGTCAACCCAGTGGAGCGATATTTTGCATGGTTTTGATGTCCATAATATCGAACAACGTATTGAACTTGGTGAAGTTGCCCTTTTTGAAACGGAAGCGGGTGCACTTGCGGGCGCAATGATTATTCGAAAAACGCCAAGTGATTGGGATACGGATTTATGGGAAGATTTGGCAATTGATAAAGCATATTATTTACACCGGATTATGGTTTCTCGAGCATTTTCCGGAATTTCATTAAGTAAACAAATGATTTATTTTGCGGAAAAATTAGGTATCGAAATGTCCGTTCCTTTCATTCGGTTAGATTGCATCGAAAGCAATGAGACGCTCAATCAAATGTATGTCCGCTATGGTTTTCAATTTTCTGGTAAGAAAAACGGTTTTTATTTATATCAAAAAGAGCTGTCACAAAAGTGACAGCTCTTTTTATCTGTAGGCTTGAATCGTTAATTCCGCAAACATAGACTTAATTGTTTTCCTGGCTAATTCAGTTTCCTCTTCTGCGAGCAACTCACAAATTTGGTTACTTTTCTTGTTAGTCCATTCTCTAATTTCGACGGATTTAAACATATTAATTCCATCTGAAAAATGAATCATTTGGAAGAAAATTTGCTTGACGATACGGACTTGATAGGGATTTTCCGCAAAACTGATTAAACAAAGAATAAAGCGATGATGTGCATCATAATAATTTTCTATGTCAGTTAGATACGAAAGGCGCTCCATCTCTTGCATACGAGCATACAATTTCTCCAAATCCATTTCATAACCGAAATGAGCTGCTTTCGCAATTGCTGCATCAACAAAAATTTCAATGGTTTCCATCAATTGCACATAGCGATCCGAATCAACAATACAATCATTTAAAACAGCACCGCTATTTTCGTGATAACTAACAATACCTTGAGCAGTAAGCGTTGCAATGGCTTTTCTTATTGGCGACCGGCTAACAACGAATTCCCTAGCCAACTTTTCTTCTGCTAAATGTTCATTCGCCACTAACTCGCCGTTTTTGATTTTTTCAAGAAGTAGATTATACACCATCTTATCTAATGTTTTAAATTTGTTTGCCACAAAGTCTGCCCCCTCTACGCTCGTAATTATATCACAGAAAAAATATTAATGGATGAGCTTGCTTCGTTTTGCTTTTTCTGATAGCTTGGGTACTACTTTGTCTAGTGGTTTTTTGAGTAAAATGCCTAGCGTGATAAAGAGAATGGCAAATCCGGCAAGAACACTCATATCGATCCAAACCGTTGGCATATAAAGCCCCCCAACACTTTCCCGAATTAAACTAACGGCATAAGTGAATGGCAAGAAAGGATAAATAGCTTGGAAAAATGGTGGCGAAACTTGAATTGGAAAGTTCCCGCCTGCTCCTGAAATTTGTAAAACTAACAGGATAATCGCAATCCCTTTTCCAACATTATTAAATAGCGATACGAGCGTGTAGACAATTGTCATGAACACCACGCTGATAAACATGCTGAATAGTACATGTAGTAATGGTTCTGCGATGGATACCCCGAGCAAGAAAATATTCCCGAGCGTCACGATAAGCGCCTGCATTAATCCGATAGATAGGAAGGTCAGCAATCGGCCAAAATATCGGTGATAATGGCTGAAAATTCCTGCCGGCACTTCTACATCCACACGTAATAACGAAATCAACAAGAGCGCACCGACCCATAAACAAAGAGCTGTATAAAATGGCGAACTTGCCGAACCATAATTTGGAATTGGATAGTAGCTTGTTTCTTTTAACTTAACTGGATTGGCAATAAATGAACTATCTTTATCTGCGTCATTTCTGAGCATCTTAATAATGCTTTGCAAATCGTAATTTTTATCGAAATCGGTAATTTTATTCGCTGCATTATTAATGGCTTTTTCGAATTCCGGCAATTCTTCCCTCGAAAGATCGGCCGCAATTTTAATCGCTTTTTCGAATTCCGGCATTTTTTCTTGGATGAGATTGGAGGCTTGATTTATTTCTTTTTCAAGCCCTGGTAAATCATCACGAATGAAGTTGGCCGCTTTTTTTATGTTCGCTTTTACATTCGGATAATCGTTTTGGTAAAAGTTGGCTGCTTCGTTAATGCCTGCGATAATCGTGTCGAGCTTGGTGTTGATTACTTTTGTCGCTTCATCTAACGTTTTTTGAATTTCTGGTAAGCGTTCTTGGAATTCTTTTAAGTATGTTTGACCGGTTTGTAGTGTTTCCCTCGAATCTTTTAAAACCTGCGTAATTTCTGGGATTTTCGCTTGTAGGGTTTCTAGTAGTTTCTGACTATCTTTCAAGTCCCCTTGAATTTGATTTAAGCCGACTTTAATTGCTGGAACGATTTCAGAATCATAGTTCGCTAAAATTTGGTCTAACTTCGCGCTAACTTTTTTCGCTTGTTCATTCAGTTGATTTAAAAGTTCCTCGGAAGGTTGCGCGCCATCTTCAAGTTCTGTGCGTACTTTTGTAATCGTTTCTTTTTGCGCGCCTAACTGGCTATTAATCGTTTTTAAATTCGCAATTAAATCAGTAAATGGCTTATTCGGCAATGTTTCATTTAAACTTTCTAATGTCGCTGTTTGTTTCGTAATCATTTGCTGCAAGGAATCAATATCTTGCTCCATTTTTTTCAATTCCGTAATAGCTTGTTCTGGCGTGATTGAGCCATTCTTGATTGCTTCTGTCACTTGATAGATGTTGTCCGCCATTTGCTTCATTAGCGTTAAGTTTTGTTTAATAGCAGGCGCTAACGTATCAAAGGACTTATTGATTTCATCCGCAAAATCAGATACTTTATCCACATAGCCGCTGCCATTTTGAGCAATTTTTTCTACCGTTGGAATTGCCGCCATTGCTGTATCAATCACATCAAGCGCTTTGCCCGATTCATTCACTGCGTCATTGACCGTTTTCTTAATCGTTCCGAAGTTTTCATCTACTTCTTTTACCGATTCGGCGATTTGTTTGATTTCCGGGATTTTCTTTTGGAGCACTAAAATATCTTGCCCGAGTTGGTCAATTTTTGGTAGTTGTTGTTCCACTAATAAGACGTTTTCTGTTGCTTTATTTAGTTCAGGAATTTTTTCATTTAGCTCGACAACTTGGTTTGCTTTGGCTTTTAGTTCGGGTAGTTTGGCTTCTATTTTGACCGCTTCTGCTCCCATTTTTTTCAGTTCTGGTAAAGCATCCTGCACTTGGAATACCTTGGTTTTTAGGCGACGAATTGTTGGCAATTCATTTTCAAGATCAATCCCCGCTTTATTAAACTCTTCCAAAACGGCTTTACTAACTGTGCCGACAAACTCAGAACTAATTTGATTTACAATCGTCGTTGCGCCACTCTCGGTCATTTTTGGCGCGATAGCGTTGATTTTTTCATTGACGGAATAATCGATTGTCGGTTTGGTAACATTATCATTTACGACCGAAACCATATCTTCTGAAAAATCTTTTGGAATATGAATAGACGCGTAGTATTTCCCACTTTTCACGCCTTTTTTCGCTTCATCCTCACTTACAAAAGTCCAACCGAGTTTTTTATTTTTTTCTAACGTTTTCTTGAGCTGGTCCCCGACGTTCACTTGTTGCGGCTTTTTCCCAGGTACGTCTATTTCCGCGCCTTCATCATCAATCGAAACTGCCACTTTGATCCCCGAAGTGTTGGAATACGGATCCCAAAGTGCTTCAATATTAAACCAAGCATATAATGATGGCAAAATAATTAATGCAATTACTAATAATAAAGCTAAAGGCGCTTTAAAGAGACGGCGCCAGTCTAAAATAAATATTTCGTATACTTTCCGCATCAAAAGCACCTCCTGTTTTTAAGCAATTTACCTTTAGAAATACTATCTAAATGTACGGATAATATACAAATTCACTAATTTTTGTATTACCTCTTTTGCTAAATCGTGTTTCTTTTCTACCATGTAGTAAGTTAACTGTTCTAACGTTTCCATTGTTTCTTCTTCCAAGAGCACAGGAATCATTTTAATATCTTTTTGCGCTTTATTAAAGAAATCTCGCTTCATTTTCCTAACAATATCTTCAGCATAACTATTAGCTAACTGCGCAACAAATTGCAACAACCATTTGCTAAGTAACGACAGATAAGCCTCCACATCTTCTTCTTTTTGAATTTCGCGCATTTCCTCTAATAGCGCATTACCTTGCTCTGGTTTATAGGTTAAATTTTTATTTTTACATTTTTCAATCGTTTGTACGACAAGGATTTCGGCCATTTCTAATAATTCAATAAAACGTCCTGCACTCATGCTGCTTTCAATCACAATTGCCCCCCGGTTCAGCTCGTATTCGATTAACTCTTCGGATACTAAAACCGCAATTGCTTTTCTGACTGGCGTTCGACTAATAGATAATTCTTTTGCAATACCAGCTTCTGAAATATGTTGACCTACATGAAGCTTTCCACTGAGAATTTTTTCTTTGATTGTATAATATGCTAATTTTTCATATGTTTGTTTTTCCATGCTCATCCCTCGTTTTCTATATATTAAAAGTATTTTCTACGCCAAAAAATGACAGTTACTCCCGTTGTAATTAAAAGCGTAAATAAAAGAATTAATGCAAATGCGTGCTCATTATGCATGAATGGTAGCTTAATATTCATCCCATAAATACTAGCCACAATCGTGGGTAATGACAAAATAATGGTAAATGATGTTAAAAATTTCATCACGATATTTAAATTGTTCGAAATAACCGAAGAAAATACATCCGACATCCCGCTAATTATTTGGGTATATGTATCCGTCATTGCAATTGCTTGCTTATTTTCAATAATAACATCTCTGAGCAAATCATGATTATCCTCTTGCTGCATAAAATGTTCTACATCTTCCATTTTATCGAGAATTGCTTTATTCGATTGAAGGGCCGTTGCAAAAAATACTAAACTTTTCTGAACTGCCATAAAAGCATACAGTTGCTCATTTTTCATCGATTGTTTAATCTGTATTTCTAAATTATTTGTTTGTTTAATGATTTGATTTAAGTATTTGAGGTAATAATAAGATACAGCGTACAATAATTTTAACAAAAATTGCTTATGATTGGTTGTATCATATTCTTCTAACTTCATCGATTGCACATCTTTTAGAATTGGCAGATCTCGCAACGTGATTGTTACAAGATGTTTTCTAGTTAAAACAATCCCAATCGGAAGTGTTTCATACATTGCGTAGCCTAGTTCATCCTCCGATTCGTATGGATAATCTACAATGACTAGTGAATGTCTTACATCTTGCTCTGCTCGTTTTAATTCTATCCTAGAGCGCTCCTCAGAATCTAATGCATCCAAAATATACGGTTTGGGCACATCCATTTCCTTACTCAACATTTCTATTTCGTCGTCTGTTGGAGCAGTTACTTTTACCCAACAACCATCTTCCAAAGCAGAAATTTGCTCCATTTTTTCATTTGTTGTCTTAAAAAATTCAATCATCTAGATATCTCCCTTCTTCGTATCTTCTTTACAAAATATTTCATTTATGTTACATTATTATTAATAATAATTCATTTATGACAAAGGAGCGATGAAAATGGAATTTATGTCTATGATAGTTACAGGAATTGTTTTAGCAGCAATAATCTCAGGACTTTCTTTTGTGGTTGGTAAACTTAGTGGATTATCTTGGTTTTGGATTGCGTTTTGTGCAAACAGCGGTTTCTTTATTATTTTCATCACTGTGCAAAATTCATTTCCAGATAACGCAGCCGTAGCCCTTTCGTATTTAAATCTTGGAATTGGCGTAGTTTTAATTGCTTTAACGCTTTTCCAATCTAGCAATTGGCTTTTCAAGAAAACAATGCAACGTAAACATTAAAATAATTAGTCTAATCTACCATTCCCTTATTATCGCATCAAAAAACTGTTTAAGCTCGTTTTTCGCTTAAACAGTTTTTTTTTATTTGAAGTGAATCTTAATTCCGTTAGAATCTGTCACGGAAATAGTATTTTCCAATCGTTTCACATCATATCCTTGTTCTATTAAGTTGGTTATTATTGCATCTTTATCAGGAGTAATAATTGTAAACCAAGCGAGTCCCGTTTCATTTTCTTGCAGAAGTTCCAAGTTGCGACCTGCCCAGACGTTTGAACCGATGTGATGATGATAATCACCAGCCGCAAAAAACCTTGCTGACGGAATAGCGGTCGTTAAGTTCATTCCAAGTACCTCTTTATAAAATTGTTCCGCTTTGTCAGCATCTGCCACTTGTAAATGCACATGACCAATTATCGTTCCGTTTGGCATCCCTGTAAATGGTTCATCGGTCGCAATTTGAAGCAACGAATCCACATCTACTTGTTCTGTCACCATCGGTAAATTGCCATCGCCATCACGCATCCATTCTGCTTTTGGACGGTCTGCATAAATTTCAATGCCATTGCCTTCAATATCATGTAAATAAAGCGCCTCGCTATAAGCATGATCTCCCGCGCCATCAATCGGATAACCTGATTTAGCCAAATGCAGTAACACATCCGCTAAACTTTCTCGCGTTGGCAAAAGAAAGGCGGTATGAAACAAGCCAATCCGCGGCACTTCTGGAACAACCGCATTATCTATCTTTTTAAGAACAAGTAAAGCTTCATCAGACCCACTCACGCCGAGCCGAACCATTCGCTCATTTTCCTCTAATAACTTCAAACCAATTACTTCTTGATAAAAACCTGCCATCTCTTTTAAATGTCCAACATTCAATACAACTTCGCCAAGTCGTAATTCTTCACTAATTTCTGCCATGTAAAAAACGCTCCTTTTATTGTAATACATTCATTACAACATAAGGAGCGTTCAAATTCCAATAAAATGACTTACAAAAAGTAAGTTAATTATTTTTTAAGTAATTCACTATGTTTTCTACCATAAGCAAAGTAAACAATTAAACCAATAACAAACCAAATTCCGCAAAGAATCCACGTATGAACAGACAGACGGCTAATTAAAAACGCACATAATAAGAACGAAACAATTGGAAGAACTGGATAAAATGGTACTTTAAATCCTCTCGCTTGAATATCTTTATTTTTACGTAAAAAGATAATCCCGATAGACACCATCATAAACGCCAAGAGTGTTCCAATATTAACCAACTCAGCCAATCGATCTAATGGTACAAGCCCACTAATAATCGCGACTATCACTGCAAAAATCCAGGTGTTTTTAACAGGTGTTTGATATTTTTGATTAATTTCTGCAAGTACTTTTGGTAATAAACCATCACGTCCCATCGCAAAAATCAGTCTAGTCGCCCCGTAACTCATTACTAAAATTACTGTAATCATCCCAACAACCGCGCCAAGTGATACAATGCCAGCTACCCAATCTTGGTTAATCACTTGCAAAGCATAAGCCACTGGATCTGTTACGTTTAAATCTGTGTACGGCACCATTCCAGTTAAAACAGCGGATACAGCAACATATAACACCGTACAAATAAGTAGCGAGCCTATAATCCCAATCGGCATTGTCCGTTGCGGATCTTTCACTTCTTCAGCTGCAGACGAAACGGCATCAAAACCTAAATAAGCAAAGAAAACTAGCGCCGCACCATTCATAACGCCACTAATTCCAAATGGCATAAACGGTTGCCAATTATCCGGTTTGACATAAAATACACCAACAACTAAGAAAAGTAAAATAACACCAACTTTAATAGCTACCATAATGGTATTCACGCGCGTTGATTCTTTTATCCCAAGCGTCAATAAAAAGGCAATCACAAGAACAATAATAATCGCCGGTAAATTAATAAATGTACCTACTTCTGGATTAAAAGGCCCAGAGATTGCTTCTGGGATGGAAATATGAAAGCCTGAAAGTAACGCATTTAAATAAGAAGACCACCCACTCGCAACAGAAGCCACTGCAAGCCCGTATTCTAAAATAAGTGCCCAACCAAGCAACCATCCAATTAACTCACCAAAAACAACATAACCATACGTATAGGCGCTCCCTGCAACCGGAACACTAGACGCAAACTCTGAGTAACACATTGCTGCAATCGCACAAACAATCGCCGCAATCACAAAAGAGAAAATAATCGCTGGTCCCGCATTTTTCGCTGCGACTGTTCCTGGTAAAATAAAAATCCCCGTTCCAACAATCGCTCCGACTCCAAGTAAAGTTAAATCAAGTGGTCCGAGCGTTTGCTTTAAATGCGTGCTACCACTTTTATTATGCATTAAATCTTCTATCGGTTTTCTTCTAAATAATGAATTCATTTTGTCTCCTACCTTTTTACAGTCTTCTAAAAGGATATCCTTTTACACTTTAAAGGTCAATAGGATTGTGAGAAAAAATACAAAAACTAATCATTCTTTCCTAAAGTAGAACCTATTACCCAAATATATCAGAATCATCTTTCATGATTTGCACTAGACACGCGTTTAAGCTAAAATTAGAAGGAATGGATTTGTGCGTGTTTGGCACAAAGCATGCTAGAAAGAGGAATTCAGTTGATTTTATTTTATTTTTTATTAATTATTGGTAAGTTCACTTTCGCCTATTTCCAGATTTTTAAAGATCCTAACTTCTTGGCACTTGGAATGGACCTGCTGTTTATCGTCTTACTTCTTGGACTAATTCATTTATTTGCACCGGTTCGCTCGCACATTTATTGGTATGCGGGAATGTCTTTATTTATTGGGATTTTAATGCTCGTGTGTGTACTTTACGCCCGGTTTTATAATGAAGTTCCAACATATCACAGCTTCTCTCTTATCGGCGAGGTTGGCGTAGTTAAAAACAGTGCTACAAGCCTGCTAAGCGGAACAGACTGGTTGTACATCCTAGATATCGTTTTACTCCCATTTATCCTTTATTTCCATATCAAAAAAGGACACGAGTTCCCTTCATTCCGCATAACTAGCCGTGTTTATGGCGTATCATTTATTAGTACGCTACTCGTTTTAAGTGGTTTTACTTATTTTATGATGCAACAAAATATTATCAGTGACTCCAAGCGCGCAAAACGAATGGGAATTTTCACATTTAATATCAGTACCGCGCTTACTGGTGCAGATCATGTTAAAGCCGCAGATATTACTGCAAAAAACGTGAATGACATTAAAGGTGTGTCGGTTAAGTCAAATCCCGATTACTTCGGTGCTGCTAAAGGAAAAAATCTTATTATCGTTCAACTCGAGTCATTCCAGCGTAATTTAACGGACGTCAAAATTAACGGTCAGTCGATTACGCCTACATTAGATAGCTTACAAAACGAAACCATGTATTCCAACCAATTTTTCCAAACTGTCTCTAAGTCAAATACGGCTGATGCAGAATGGTCCGTTTATACATCGACTTTCCCAAGTGGATATTACACGAACACACAAACTTACGGCGACCGGGTAATCCCGTCTATGCCTCGTTTACTTGGCAAAAATGATTATAAAACAGCGACCTTCCATACAAATGATGCTAGTTTTTACAATCGCGATGAATTTTATCCTGCTGTAGGATTTGATAAGTTTTATGATCGTAAATTCTTTGGCGATGAGGACGTTATTGGCTTTTCTCCTAGTGATGAAGTGCTTTATAACAAAGCCTTTCCGATTCTAGAAGAGCAGTACAAAAACAACCAAAAATTCTATGCGCAATTAATTAGTGTAAGTAGTCATATGCCATTTGATATTCCAAAAGATAAGCAAGAAATCGACTTACCGAGCGATTTAAAAGATACAGAACTTGGTAACTATTTCGAAGCGGTTCATTATGCGGATAAACAACTTGGTGAATTCATTCAAAAATTAAAAGATAGCGGCATTTGGGATGATTCTGTTGTCGTTTTCTACGGCGATCATCACATTATCAAAACCGACCAACTACCTGAGGAACAAAAAAAATACGTCAATCGTTCTACTGAGTTAAAAGCGGATCCAGCCGATGATTACCGTATTCCGTTCTTCTTACATTATCCTGGCATGGAAAACCCTGGTGAAATTAAAAATGTTGGTGGCGAAATTGATATTATGCCAACTGTCATGAATTTACTTGGTATTAAAACTGGTGACCAAATTATGTTTGGAACCGATATCCTCAATTCATCAAATAATTACGTACCTGAACGCTACACAATGCCAGAAGGAAGTTATTTCACCAATTCTTACATGTACCAACCAGATGAAAGTTTCGAAACTGGCGCAGCAACGAATTATGATGGAACAAACAAAGAACTTTCGAGTGATGTAAAGAAACGCTTTGACGCTAGCCGAAAACTCTTACAGTATTCTGATAGCTATGTAAACAATTTACCATTACGAGACGAAGATAAATAAACAAAAGAAGTATCCAGCAAATCTGGATACTTCTTTTTTCGCTTATTTTGGTAAAGCGGCTTGATGTTCATTAAATTTTTCAATACTTTCAAGCGCTAGAGGTTTGTTCATCATTTGTAAAAACAAATCATAGCCGATGGTAACCGTATCAGCTCCACTAGCTAGTGCTTGCATAATTTGACGACTATTTTTAAAGCTTGCTCCCATAATTTTCACATCTTCAAGTCCTTGTAAATCTAACACGTATCGTAGTTCTTCTATTGTTTTCGCTGCGTCTAGTCCGCTTACTTCCATGCGATTATAATATGGCGCTAAATAATCTGCCCCAGAGAGCGCTGCAATATAACCTTGTTCCGATGAGAAAATTGCTGTTGCTAAAATAATTTCATTTGGAAAATTAGCGCGAACTTTTGCGATTACTTTTATCCCGGCTTCGTGGGCTGGGATTTTCAAGCCGATTACCGTACCTTCTGCCGGCTCAATTGCTTGAATTCGAAGGACATCTTCCCAGATTTCCTCTTCCGTTAACCCAGCCGCTTGCACAAACACAACTTTGGCTGGAATATTCGCTATATGCGTGTTTCTCGGCTTATTCTCCTTTAATAAAATAGTCGGATTAGTGGTTACACCTTCAAAAAACGGAAATTGAAGCGCTTTCTTTATTTCCTCTAAATTCCCCGTATCTAAAAACATTTCCTCACTCCTTCAAAGTTTTCTTCTCATTTTAAGTGTAGAAAAGTTCCACGAGCCAGTCAATTGTTTCTGAGACCCAAAGTTGTTGGCGATTTTGTACAACAAAAAACACCTCCACGTGCCGAGGTGTTTTTTACCGCTATTTTTTCTTCGGTTCTTTCTTCCAATTTTTCCGCTTGAATTCAAAGCGTTCCATCCATGGTCGCCCTTTTTTCAGTGCAAAATAGCCGACGATGACGATAAATAGTGCGCCAATAATATCGACAATAATATCTGTCATCGTATCTTCCAGTGCAGCGCGGCCAGTGAGCGGTGTTCCATTAGATAGATTATAACGTTGCATATTTAAGTTCATAATTCCATCAAAAGTATACTCATACACTTCCCAGAAAGCCCCCATTGTCACCGCGAAACAAAACGCGAATACAGCGATAAAACCCGGTTTAAGTTTCATGACAACTTTGTTATTAGCATTTAGCAAACTAACGAACGAAAAGCCAATTGCTCCAAGCATCGCCCCACTAAAAGTATGTAAAATTTTATCCCAATGTGGCACGGTTGAATAGAATTTTTGAACTGTACCAAGATAAATGGATCCGTATAGAAATACAATAAACAAAATATACACAAGACCAGGTATTTCAAATTTGAAGCGTCGTGCAATAATCGAAGGTAGCAACAAAATAAAAATTCCTAATATAATTTCAAATAGTAAAAATATATAGTCCCCTCGTAACGTCACATGCGGCCCAGTTGCTGGCTGCTTGATCGGTGCTGTAAAAATTTCGTAAATAGTAAAAACAACAGAAATCCCCATTGACGCAAAAACAAATAATGCTATCCATTGTGTCCAATTGATCTTTTTCATGCACTCATCTCCAATCTATCATGTAATACCCCTTTTTTCGCAAAAAGAAACTGCTCATCCATCTTAGACTAGGAATAGACAAGCAGTCAAATTTATCACTTTTTTCGATTAGATCGAAGGAGCCTAAGCCCATTTAGAATAACTAAAATAGTACTTCCCTCATGTCCCACAACGCCAAATGGCAAATTGATTAGTTGGAAAACATTCGCTGTTATCAAAGCAAGAATCACCGCAATCGCAAAACAAATATTTTGCCAAGTAATCCAGTGAAGCCGTTCAGAAAGGTTGTAAGCATATGGGATTTTCTCCAAATCATTTTTCATTAAAACAACATCCGCTGTTTCCATCGCAATGTCCGTCCCCTCGCCCATTGCAATTCCAACAGCCGCATGTGCAAGAGCCGGAGCATCATTAATTCCATCACCAACCATTGCCACACTGCCATAAGTAACCGACAATTCTTTTAACACATCCACTTTTTTCTCAGGTAAACAACCGGAAACAACATAGTCCATTCCGAGTTCGGCTTGAATCGCTGCACCTGTTTGTTCGTTATCTCCCGTCACCATTATGGTTTTAATCCCTTTTGCTTGAAGTGCCTTAATCGTACGAATGGCTTCAGGCCGGCATGTATCTTTAAGGGCAAACATAGCCTGAATCACGCCGTCTTTAGCTACATAAACAATCGTTTTCCCTTCACCCGCAAGTCGCTCAAATGCACCATTTGAAAATGCTGCCGCTGCTTCTTCCCCAACAAACCCAGCTTTCCCAACTTGCCAATTTTCCTCTTGATAAATCGCTTGAACTCCCCATCCAGCTACATCCGTCACTTCAATTTCTGTTAACTTTTCGGTGATTTCTGCCTCTAGGTCTTGCGTTATTGCCGCAGCTAACGGATGTAAAGATTGTCGCTCCATCGCTCCAACTACATTGATTACTTGTTGCTTATCGACATTTTCAGCAAATAACCGATCTGTCAGTTCTGGTGTACCATTTGTCAGCGTCCCAGTTTTATCAAATGCAACAGCTTTTACACCGCGCAAATTTTCCAAGTGTACGCCGCCTTTAAACAAAATCCCGTGACGTGCACCGTTCGAAATTGCCGCTAAAGTCGCAGGCGTTACCGAAGCCACTAGCGCACAAGGGGAAGCAACCGTTAGCAAAACCATCGCACGATAAAATGTTTCATTCCAAGACCACCCTAAAGCAAAATGAGGCAAGAACATCATTACTAACACAAATAATAGAACTGCTTTTACATACGCATCCTCAAATCGTTCAATAAAGCGAGCGGTTTTCGAAGGTTCACTTTGAGCCGATTCTACTAAACGAATAATCTTACTAAAAATCGTATTATCAAATGTTTGCGTTACTTTGACCGTGATGGCGCTGCTTACATTGACCGTCCCGCCAAACACATCCGCACCAACTGTTTTCGTCGCTGGCACTGATTCCCCATTAATGGCTGCTTCATTTAACGTGGTTGACCCTCGAACAATGACTCCATCGATTGGAACACTTTCTCCTGGCCGAACGAATACCATATCATCCAGTTGTAACTCCTTTGCAGCCACTTCCTCTAAATCTCCATTAGGAAGCAAACGAAAGGCGCGTTCTGGTTGAAATGCCATTAATTTCGTGATTTCGCGCTTACTTTTATTGGTCGTATACGTTTCTAAAGCGCCACTAACCGAGAAAATAAAAATAAGTATGGCCCCTTCAAACCAATAACCAATAATAGATGCACCGGTAGCCGCTAAAATCATTAAGAGCTCCACATTCAACTTTTTCGTTTTGATAGTCGCTTGAATGCCTTCTTTAGCTTGCTCAAAACCACCGATAACAAAGGCACTTAGGAAAATAACCGCTGTCCAAAAGTCGCCAACATCACTGCCGACCAAACAACCTATCACAATCAAAATCCCGCTAATACCCGTCGTAATAAATTGCCAATTCTGCTTCATCCATTCCTTCATTATGCTCATCCTCTCCAAATGATAATGATTCCCATTACCCTAAAAAACACAAAAATCTGCTTTCGCAACCGCGAAAAACAGATTAAACAATAATTATTATAAATAAATATAAAAATATGCGTCCTTAACTCACTTGTTATTATAGCACTTTCCTAATGACATATCAAACTAATTGATAAAATTATATTCTAATTGAGAATGAATTTCACTATCACTCCAATACATAAAAAAACACTTGAGCATAATGCCCAAGTGTCTGATCTCATTAAGGTAATTGGTTGCCAGCCGCACGGTAAATTTCATACCATTCTTCGCGACTAAGTGTTACGTCAGAAGCTTTTGCAATATCAGCAATTCTTCCCGGATTCATTGTACCAACCACTGTTTGGAAGCTCGCTGGGTGGCGCTGAATCCACGCAACCGCTATAGCTGAGTTAGTTACACCTTTGTCAGCAGCAATTTTGTCGATTACTTTGTTCAATTCAGGGAATTTATCGTTATCCAAGAAAACTCCTTCAAAGAAACCATATTGGAACGGGGACCATGCTTGGATTGTCATGTTGTTTAAGCGACTATATTCCAAAATACCGCCGTCACGATCAAGTGAAGGATCAATCGTCATATTCACATTAAAACCAGTATCAATCATACCCGTATGCATAATGCTAAATTGCAGTTGGTTGGCGATTAATTCTTGGTCTACATATTTTTTCAGTAGTTCAATTTGACCTGGATTTTGATTACTTACGCCGAAATGACGCACTTTTCCACTTTTCTCTAATTCTGTGAAAGCTGCCGCTACTTCTTCTGGTTCGAAAAGTGTATCCGGACGGTGAAGTAAAAGTGTATCTAAATAGTCTGTTTTCAGGCGTTTTAAGCTACCTTCCACAGAAGCAATAATGTGCTCTTTTGAAAAATCAAAGAATCCTTGACGAATTCCGCATTTTGATTGAAGAATCATTTTTTCACGAATAGTTGCATTCATATCAATTGCATCAGCAAAAACTTCCTCTGATTTACCGCCGCCATAAATATCCGCGTGGTCAAAAAAATCAATGCCATTTTCAAGTGCTGTATTAATCACTTTGTTGGCATCCTCTTTACTAAGATCCGCCATTCTCATACATCCTAGCGAAATTTCTGAAGCTGTTAAAGCGCTATTTCCAATTGTTATTCGTTTCAAACTAAGCACCTCTTTCTAAAAGTATATCCTTATTCTAACACTTTGTTGTAATCGTTACCAAGCTTAACCTTCTGAATAAAAACTAATTCCCTTATCCGTGTCCTCTACAACGATTCCAGCCGGTTGATTAATCAAAAGAATGCAATAGTAAAAATCCCCGACACAACCAGATGTATGTAATGCAAAAATCAAATAAAGAACCGCTTCATTCACCCCAAGAAATCGCAGAAAAATGAACAAACCCGTAAGAACGATAAATGGCGCAATCGAAATAATAAAGAATTGTGCTTTCGTATAAAATGCTCCGGGGCTTCCAGCATAAGCCATCCCATTTTTAAAACCAAATTTCACTTTTGCTTCTGGACGAAATGCTTTAAAGAAAATCCCGTGTACGGCTTCGTGAATAACAATTGCTACTGCATAACCACCAAACATCCAAATAATCCCCATAAAACCATTCGTAATTGCAAAACCACCTGAAAAAACAATTCCTAAAACAGTTAATATGAGTACAATAGCAATCGCAACAATATTCAAATTCATAACCAATTTTTTATTTTCTAGTAAATTAATTTCCTGAATCAATTTTCTTTCCATCCAGACCGCTCCTTTTATAAAAACGCTGATATTTTCGTTATTACAATTATACAATACTTCTTGTCAGCATTCTATGTCATAGTGGGGAAATACCCAAGTCCGGCTGAAGGGGACGAAAAGTTGTTCTTTTGTCGGTTTCTATAAATTTTTACAAGCCTTTGAATCGTTAAAGCTATATACTCTCATGTCACAACCTTACAAACAACAATATCTTCTATATTAATATCAATTAATCGTTCGTCAAATCACTTTAATTAACCTATGTTTCTTTCGTGATCTAAATTAACAGGAACTACATACTTGTATTGCATATGATGATTGTTCTTTAAGTATAATGTTTCTATTGACCAATTACGTTTAAGTACATCTGCTAAAAGATATAGAATGTTCTATAATGTAATCAATTATATTATACATGTTTGTCATCTCTTAATAACATCTTACGAACAAACGCACTCAAAACCAAGTGGGAATGATTAAAAGAATTCTACACATAAATAAAAAGTAGGCAGGATAATTTTATCCCAACCTACATTTTGTTTATTTAGCTTTGATTGATTTCTTTGCATTTCGGTATCTTAAAGTTTGGAATCCTGTTCCAAGAAGAGCTATGAACCCTAGTAACAATAAGATTATACTTTCTGTTGCAAAGTAAATAATAATACACATTAATACTACAAGGGCATATACACCAATGAGCCACTTTTCCATTTTCACTTTTTTCATAACCTAAGCCTCCAATACTATATCAATTTTCAACCGTACGGACGATATTTATGTGTAAATGTCTTAAGCAGTCCAGTATAGTTAGATTTTTTATAAATAGAATAATCATTTTTTATTTCCCTTGAGTAACTATTATAATATTGTTTAATTTTTATATAAACCTCTTTACTCGGGGCATAAGATTTCAATGTTAGTAGCATACCTGCTACTGTACTAAATACTCCAACGGGTCCTCCAAGCAAACCAGCTAATGACACTGCAATAGATGCACTTGTTTTCTTTAGTGACATTTTTGTTTTAAACGTCGTAACATATTTATAAGCAGAGGCTTTTAATAATTGTCTCGATTCTTCTTTTACCTCTTCACCTATAACTTCACCATTTAGGTAAATTAAGTTATCCTTTTTAATCATTGTGTCTATAGTGCCATCTGGATTTGTAATAGTAGATTGCATATGATTTTTTGAAAATTCAATTGAAGTTGTTTCATTTGTCTCTTTATCCAGTACTTGATATTCATCATTACTAATTTCTTCTACGACAAGCTCTTCTGTTTCAATTGTTTTTTCTGTTGCATTAATCCCTTCGCTAATCTCTGAGGTCTCATTCGCCAATGCTGAAATAGACGGAGAAACAGGCAAAATAATGAGCGTAGCAATAAAGATTGGTGCAGTGCATTTAATAAGTTTTTTCATTTCCATTTATGTACCATCTCCTTTATATGTCTTACACATGTAATGTATCATGAAAAGCCAATGTATAACCAAAAATGTAATGAAATGCCCGATTCTTGTCGTGAACGACCAAAAGTGAGGGTTATTGATACTTATTCTTACACATATTGTGTAACTTTGTGATTTTTTTTGCAAAAAAAGCCACACTTTAGCTTGTTATTCATTATTTATGCAGCCTGCTACCTAAGTGTCATAAAAAATACATATTTAACTGATGCATAAGTTGTTTTTTATGTAAAAATCCTTATTTATTTAATTTTTTATCATATTCCATAAAATCCAAGTGAATAAAACAGTATAATTATTCATTAAACCTAAAAATTATTGATTCTTAATAAATATGCTTGTAATAATAATCTCATACTCTAATTTTTATACTCATGTCACGCAAGAAAAGAAAGATTCCACTGCTTCTCTTTTTCCTAATTTTATGCTAAAATAAAATCTGTTGAAATTGATTTTATAGTCAAAAACATTCAAACATCCTCGAAACATTGGATATCAACATGGAGAAATACCCAAGTCCGGCTGAAGGGGACAGACTCGAAATCTGTTAGGCGGTGTATGCCGCGCCGGGGTTCGAATCCCCGTTTCTCCGTAGAAATAAAAAGGTTCACGCTTAAAAATAGCTTTGATTGCTATTTTTAGACGTGAACCTTTTTGCTGTTACTTCTTCTCCGCAATACTCACATACATTCCCTCATCCAACTGCCAATTTTTCACCACTTCAAACCCAAATCCCGCAAGTTCTTCCTTCAATTTCTCCGCAGAAATCTGAATTTCCATTGGTGGGCCTTTCAAATCAGTCCCTTTCGTGTCAAATTCCAAACTAGCAAAGTAGCCGCCAGTCTTCACAACTCTACTCACTTCGCGCAAAACATCTGCGAGCGAATCTGCTTCATGTAACACGAGCGATGCGAGCACAACATCCACGGAATTTGCCTCAAGTGGAATATCATCCATGCTGGCTTCTAACGTTTCTACATTAGCCAAACCTGCTTCCTTCGCTTTCGACTCAATTAATTCCAACATTTTCGCATCTAAATCTAATGCAAAAACTGTATTATCAACGAATTTTGCAGCTGGAATTGTTAAAAATCCTGTTCCCGCTCCTAAATCTAAAATACTTGCTGTTTTTCCGATTGGCATTGCCTGCAAAAAATCCTCTGGCGACAGCACTTCACTCCGCTCTGGTCGATCCAAATAATCTACTTTCCGCTTAAAACCAGCTTCCCCGTGATGATTATGATGATGTTTCATTTTAGCACTCCTTTAATGTTGATGTTTTTCAATTTCTACGACAATACTACCTACTGTTTGTTTGCTTAAATAATCTTCCATTTGTTGCTCCGCCTTATTCATCACTTCGCCAATCAAGCAGTGCGGCTGGCTTTCGCTGTGGTTTTTAGGGTCACAATGGAAAAAGGCGCCCTTCCCTTCAATCGCTTGAATGACATCAAGAAAACTAATACTACTTGCTGGTTCCGCTAACTTATACCCACCATTGACGCCTGTTACTGACTCAATAAAGCCAGCTTTCACTAGCATCGTCAACACTTTAGATAGATAAGTTGGCGACACATTTTGCTTGGTTGCAAGTTCTTTCACACCGACAGACTTTTCTGGTGACAAATTAGCTAAATAAACCATCGTATGTAGTGCATAATTGGTTGCTTTGGAAAATTTCATATTTTCACCTTCTTAATTAAAGACTTAACCACTCTATAATATCTCTTATAATCAGAAGTGTCAATTCATAACTAAAAAACCTTTTCCAAAAATGGAAAAAGGTCTTAAAATATCTCCTGTAAAATTGCGAATAATTGTTGCTCATTTTCAACACAATAATCTGGCTGAAATGCTGCCTCTGTTGGTATCAAATGTCCTCGTCTATTCAACCAAATTGATTTCCAACCAGCACTTTTTGAACCGATAACATCATTTTCGAAAGAATCGCCAATATAATAGGTTTCGGCACCCTTAATACCGATTTGTTCTTCTACTAGCTTAAATATTTTCTTGTCTGGTTTTTCGATACCGACTTTACCAGAAATGAACGTGTGCTCGGTTGGAATCCAATCATTGATTTGTAAATCATTTATTTTATGTTGTTGATGTTCTTTTGGTCCGTTTGTAATGATTCCCATCGTGATTTCGTTCTTTTTCGCCCATGTGAGAATTTCTTTAATCCCTGACGTAAGTTCGATTTTGCGTTGGTTTTGTTCGTAGGCGTGTTGAAAGGCTTCTGCTTCTTTTTTAGTAATTTGATAATCAAAATCATTTAGCGCCTGCGTAATCCGGTAAACGTGCATTGCTGCTTTCGGCATTTCGCCTTGGACAACGCGGTGATACACTTCATCACTATAAAATCGACTTTTAATATATAAATTTTCGATTTTCAGGTGGTCCGCTTTTCCAAAAACAGTTTTAAATGCGTTTTCAAATGGTTTTAATTGGTCATAAACTGTGTCATCAATATCAAAAATTAAATTAATCATCATTTCCTCCTGCAAAATTCACTCCTTTTACTCTACCATTAAATCAAAAAAGTAGGAAGAGCCTAAGCAAAGTGCTTAGACTCTCTACATCATTTAGCTAATTGTTTAATTCGGGTTGTGGCTCCTTTTAAATTGTAACATTCGGAGTAGTTGCGGATGGGACGTTTAATATGATCAATTACAAAGCGTTTTCCATCAATATTATTCGCAGCTAAATTAGCATATAATGTGTGGATTTCTTTCTTAACCATTGCATCATTGAATGTGTAATGACCTGCGATATCTAGGATTTCAAGTGATAAATCATCATCTTGCATGATTTCATTGATAGTAATATCTTTTTGTCCATCTAACATCCATTTGCGCCAGCGTTCACTTTTAATCGATTGAATGAGTAAAACTTCTCGTGCGTTAGAAGGAGTTTTGATTAAGCCATTCTCTACTAATTTTTGCTCTAACTCAACTAATTTCAAATACGCGCGAGTCTCTTCTGTTCCGTATTGCGGGGCTACATTGGTCGCTGTTATTTCTGATGGAATATGTTCTAAAAGCGTAACGTCATCCAGATAATCGCCATTATGCTCTTTCAAACCGACACCATATTTTTTTGCCATCTGAGCTAAGTCATAGGCGTTTTTGAAATTAAAGTGACCTACTTGCTCGGTTTTACGAGTTAATGTTCCCGTTTGCCCAACGATGAAAGTCGGTAATGGTAAATTTCGTTTTTCCAATTCCACTTTTAATTGAGTAATGAACTTTTCATACGTTTCTGTTGAAGTTAGCCCACCGTTTGTTTCTTCCGTTCCAACTTCATAACCGATTTCTGGTAGCCCACGTTTTTTTCGTTCTTCCTCACAAAATGCAATTAAATCAACCGTTCTTTCCAGTACAGTTTCCAGTGGAATAACTTTTCCCACTTCAAAAGGGTCTTTGGTCGGGTCAATCATTAATAAGTCAAAGCCAGCTTCAATATCCGCTATATAAGATTTTTTTCCTAACGCCATCGCCTTTTCTGTTGGTAAGTGATCATTTCTCTCTTGATCCCGTTGCCAAGGGCCTCCGTGATCACGGCATACATAATATAGCCCATCAAAGTCCACTTCTTTAGCCACTTCTTTAATTGCTTCAATAAAACTAAATTGGTTCCAGCCATTAACATATCCACCACCAAGTTCATCCGCATCTACTTGATTACGACTTGCAATGAACATAAGCGGGTAATCATCTTCTTTCGCTAATTCAAAACTTGCTTGTAAAAGATTGCGAGACATTGGTCCAACGCCGATAAGTGTAGCGCTATCTCCTGTTGTTTGTAATTTCAAAAGTGCTTCTACTGCTTTTTTTATTGGTAATTTCAATTAATTTTTCCTCCTAAAATCTGATTTCATTCGAACATGGTTTGTAACTTTTTAATTAGCGCGTCCGATTTTTTTATAATTTCTGAAACGCTCATTTTGACCACTTTTTTCCCTTTGAATCGTTGGCTTTCTCTTATTTCGACATCATTTGTGATAATGACACAATCTGCTTCCTCGATTTCTTTTGCAGTTAATTTATTTTCGATGCCAGAGGAGCCTTGTGTTTCTACTTTAATAGTGACGCCCATTTTTTTTGCGGAGAGTTCGAGTGATTCTGCTGACATATACGTATGTGCCACACCGCTTGGACATGAAGTTACTGCTACTATTTTCATTGTTATCATCCTTTCTAAATGTCTTCAAAATTAATATCTAAGTCATCTATGTCTTGCCCTTCCTCCAGTGCCTCGTCAAGCTCTGTAGCATCTTTCTTCAAAATTCGGAGCATAATTGCCGTCACAACTGCCCCAAGCGCAATGGAAGCAATATAACCAATCCGGTTATCAACTACAGGTAAAACGATCAAACCACCCCAAGGCGCGTGATTTAAACAACCAAATAAGAAAGCCGAAACGTTCCCTACAATCGAACCAACCATAATCGATGGAATGACCCGTAATGGATCTGCTGTTGCAAAAGGAATTGCTCCTTCTGTTATACCAACGCTTCCCATTAAAAGTGCTGCAATTCCCGAATCTTTTTCTACGCGAGTAAATTTCTTTGGAAATAGAAGTGTTGCTACGCCTAAACCAATTGGCGGTACACAAATCGCTACACCAACTCCGCCCATTAAATATGGGAGTGTATCTACTTGGGTTTGTGCAAACGTTGCTGCTACTTTATTTACAGGTCCACCCATATCAAAGGAAATCATCGCACCAAGAAGTGCACCTAGCGGAACTTTTGCTGCCCCTGATAAGCTATTTAGCGCATTTGTCATCCAATCCATAAAACCTGAGATTGGCTCTCCGATGAGGAAAACGATAATTCCACCCGTAATCAAAGTCCCAAGTAATGGATAAATGAAAATGGATCCTAACGTTCTCATCGAAGGTGCTAATTTAATTTTCTTTAATTGAATTACGACAAAACCAGCTAAGAAACCAGCGATAATACCACCGATAAATCCTGCACCAATTTCGTTTGCTAAGTATGCACCAATCATCCCAGGTGCCAGCCCAGGTTTATCTGCCATACTAAAGGCTATGTAGCCACCAAGAATCGGAATGAATAAAGCCAGGCCTGCTGCACCAATTTGGTTGAGTTTTGCTAACCAGCCCGCATCAGGAACGGCAGCTTGTCCGCTCAACATAACGGATAGCGCAAACAATATCCCCCCAGCTACGACAAATGGAATCATATACGAAGTTGCTGTCATCAAATGTTTTTGCAAAAATTTAAGCGTTCTCATTTAGTTATCCTCCTTCACACTTTTGTTTAATAGTGCCACTGTTGCCGTGTCGTCTAATTCACTCAATTTTGTTCGAAAATCTTCATGCATTAATAGTCTTGCTAGATTGGATAGTACTTTTAAATGTAAATTATTTTGGTTATCTCTAGGAACCGCGATTAAAAATACAATTTGGACAAATTCTTCCTCTTCAGTCCACTTCACAGGTTTACTTAATTTCCCAACAACGACGCAGGGTTCTTTTACGCCACTACTTTGGGCATGAGGCAAGCCGATTTCGTGTCCAATGTATGTGGATAATGTTCGTTCGCGTTCTAAAATAGCCTGTTCAAACAGGGATTTATCTGCCAAATAATCAGCTTTTCCTAAAATATTCACTAATTGTAGAATCGCCTCTTCTTTAGTATTTACATTGATGTTTGAAATAGACAAGAAGTCGATTTTCACACCCATATTATCTAACCTCCTCTTCATATTTTTTTATAATTCTATCTGCATCAATCGGATTTTTTGCTTGTTCTAATTTAGAAATAAAATCTGTTTGATAAGTCATTTTAGTTAAGGTAATAATTGCTGGAATTTGCTCTTTTTTATCTTTACTGGCGAGAATAAAAATGACTTTGGCTTGCTTCTCTCCAAATATAACCGGCTGTTCACTAATCAAAAGAGCCATACTATTCATCCGAACTAACTGGCTGTCATTCCCGTGAAACAAAGCAAATTCCTCATCTTTAACGGAATAAAAGCCTAGTTCTTCTTGAATTTGTTTGATATTCTCCGCATAAGCTGGAAGTACGAAATGATTATCAGATAGTAGCTTTGTAGCACGCTGAATGGCTTCTTGCCACGTTAAACTCTCTGATATAATCTGAATCGCATCTATTCCAATTAAATCACTTAACCCTAACTTTCGATTCGGAATACTAACATGCCCATAACCCAGTTCTTCCTTAATAACGCTAATAACTTGTTGCTTCACAGTGCCATCAAGGAAACTAAGCCGCTTATTAATCGCAAAGTAACTAGTCAAAATATTCTTCTTTTTTAAGCCTTGCTTTTCTAACTCCACTAAATCACACTCTTTTAAAACTGGGCTTACTTTGACAGTCGGTTTTGGTAGTGGGGTTGTCACTTTTGCTGTTGTAATGACTAAATCCACATCTTCCCAAGCAGTAAAATCTTTTAACATATATTCGGGGATGGTTGCGACAAAAGCGATTTGATACTCGCTATTTAGTGTATCTTTCATCATTGCAATTGCTCCGTAGCCAAGACCACAAACAAGTAATACATGCACCTTCTCCTCGCGCTGATTACGCTGAATACTCGCTAAAAAATGAATCGCCAACAAAGATATTTCACTCTCATTTTCGACGCTCTCAAGTAACGGGATAGTTTTAACCACCTTGCTTGTTGCTTGTAAAATATAGAGAAATTCAGTTGGAATAACATCAAAAGTATCTTCGTAAATTTGCACATTCCCTCTCACTCTTTCAATCAGTGGAGCTACATGATTTAGTAATCCTTTATACAAAATCGCATCTTCTAAAAAAGGCAAATTAAGTTCTTCACTCATAGATATGATTAGCGAATTTACTATCGTTTCTGTTGTAATTAAGTCCATTTCTTCATTCAAGCTTGCATACTTGTTCGTGAAAAAAACAAAGCCGACTAGAATATTTAACTGCTCCTGACTAAGCTCGTAATCTAATATCACTTCCATCCCTTGAATTAATTGGGAATTAAAAATTGGAAGTACCAGCTTTGCATCTTTAAGTGGATTAGTGACATCATTTTTTATATACCAGCAAAAGACTAAAATATTCGCTAAATACCAATAATACGATTCATCATTTAAAATCCAACCCATTTGTTTCAAAAGTTGCTTAGACCACTTGTTCACGCCATTTATATCAATGTTTTTAAGTGATACTTTCATCTCACCTAACATACATTTTCTATAAAAGTTTGTTTCTATATCTTCGTTTGGGATAAAATCAATGTAATCTCGCAAAATCCGAACGCGTTCATTCAAGAGAGCGTTTTCATTGCCGATTAATTTATAGCCTTGTTTATAAACCAATTGAAGATTCAACTTTTGCAACTGTACTTCCATTAACAATAAATCTTTTTTAATCGTAGTTCGCGAAACATTCATCCATTTACTTAAATGTTCCAAGTTCACCTTTTTAACATTGAAAAATAGCAAATACTGTAAAATATTGATTCTTTCCTGCGGAGCAAAAATATAAGTTTCTTTTTCCTCCAGTGCTAATTTGGCCAAATCAGCTGGTATAACTAACCTCCCTTTTCCCTCCTTCAAAATTGGTTTTAATTGATTAAGCGTAAGTGCGTCATTTATATTGTCGATATCATATCTAACTTTCCGCTCAGATATTTCGAGTTTTTTACTGATACCCCGAATACTCGACTCACTTTTGCCTTCTAAATACTTTATGATTAGTACCATTCTGCCACTTAACATCTCTATCACCTCTTTATACTAGTTGCGATAAAATGATTTAGAAGGCTTGCTCCTAATTCCATGTTAACGCCCTGTAAGCACTTCCACAATTTACATAATACGAAATAATTTTTTACAAAAACTACAAGTCTAGCTATCTCCTTTTCTAAAATTCAATCTAAAACGTTAACTAGTTCACTGTTTTATTATAACGGTTGCTCGATTTACCAACTAGACGACTTTTATGCAATTTGGCTAAAGAAAAACCGATCCAAGGAATTCTTGAATCGGTTTTATATATTACTTACTATTTTTTTAAATGCTGCTGTTTCCCAAAAAAAGAAAGAAGTGGTAGATTTATACAATTTCTTTCTAATTTATCAATTATGTTCCATTTCATTAATCGTTTCTTCCATAGATATACAGGTCGCGTAACGCTCAGGCCACATCCATTCATTATAGTACTTGTAACTATTCTCCCCTGACATAAAGTGGTTATCTTCCGTCGAATTGGCATGGGCGGGAACGATCATGTGAAAGCCATGTTCAAAACCACATTTCACTGTGGCGTCAATGCAAAAATCGGTTTGCAATCCTGCTACTACAATTTTCTTCGTTCCTTTTTCTTTGAGATAAGCAAGTAAGCCTGTTCCTTTAAAAGCGCTATTAACGCTTTTATCAAAAATTCTTTCGAGTGTGGTTGGTTGGAATTTTTCGTAAATTTCGAAGCCTTCTTTTCCTTCTGTAAGTTCTGTATTAGGTCCGTCGTCATGTCGTATATAAACTATTTCTATTTTATTTTTTCGAGCAGTGACGATTAATTGTTCTATATTGGGTACAAGTGAATCGAAATTGTATAGATTATTCGTCATAATTAATTTTTGTGTATCAACAACTAATAATATCATTCGTTCAGACCTCCGTAAGTGCTGTTTATATTATATCATAGCTTAGCCAGCTGTAGGTGCCACGTATGCCTTCCAGCCGCCAATCATTTCGTCTTTCTCCGACTTACTTAATAGTTGCATACCGATGACTTGATTGACGTTCACAGCTAAGCCTCGGCTGAAACGATTTACCCTGCTAGCTGAAACACAATTGATATACACATCATTTAAGCGAATAAGCTCTCCTTTTGTTTCCACAATTCCTACAATATACCCGATTGCTGTTACAAGTAAAACTGGCTCGCCGACTTCGATTGCTTGCAGTAATTCTTCTTTCATCATGAAGCCCCCTTATTTCATTTTTATTTGTATACCCGATTTTAACTTTATTCAAAAGAAAAACCGATCCAAGCTTACTCGGATCGGCTGTTTTCTTTATTTGGTACTTTTTCTTCTAAGGTGTAGACCTAAGAATAATAGTACTAATCCACCAGCAAATAGCAACATACCATTCGTATCACCAGTTCCAGGTAATTTTTTCGTTTTACTTGGTTTATTGGTAGAATGTGTATCTTTTGGTGTATCTTTTGGTGTATCTTTTGGTGTATTTTTTGGTGTATCTTTTGGTGTCGTTTTTGTTACTTTTGTATTCGTTAAGTCCATACCTTTTACTTTTACACTATAGCCAGATACTTGTTTTTCAGATACAGTATAGCTGTATTTTTCACCTGTTTTGTCTTTCTCTGGAAGGTTGGTAAAGTTGTATTTCCAATTCGATTTTGCTGTTACTTTGATTGGTGTTCCGTATGCTTTACCGTTTTGTAAAAGTTGAACTTCGATGGATGCGGGACGTGTTTTTTCATTGTCTCCCACCCAAGTTTTTGTGCCGCTCGCTGTAGTTACATTTTTCTCATCGGTTACTTTTGTATTGGTTAAGTTCATTCCATCTGTGGTTGTTTTGTAGCCTGGAACTGCTATTTCAGTAACAGAGTAACGATAAGCGTTGTTGTTAGCATCGGTTTTAGGTAGATCTTTGAAGCTATATTTCCAGTCGTTCTCTTTCGTTACTTTGACTGGATTACCATAAGTTTGTCCATTTTGTAAAAGTTGTACTTCGATATAGTCTGGACGGTCTTTGGCTGTGTCGTTTTTCCATGTTTTTTCACCAGAGACAGTGGTTTTTGGTGCATCTATTTTCGTGTTGATGACGTTCATTCCGTCGACTTTGGTTTCATAGCCTGGAACTGCTTTTTCGACAATTGTGTAGTTGTAAGCCGCTCCATCATTGGTTGTTTCTGGTAGGTTTTTAAATTCGTATTTCCAATCGTTATCTTTTGTAACTGTTACTGGGAAACCGTAATCTTGCCCATTTTGTTGCAGTTGAATTTCGATGGATGCGGGACGGTCATTTTCTGTATCGTTTTTCCATGTTTTTTGTCCGTCAAGATTAATCATTTTTACATCTGGTTTGATTAACGTGTTGTTAATATCAAGACCAGTGACAGCACTTGTGTAGTTAGCTACTGTATTTTCTAAAACTGTATACGTGTATTTATTTCCATCTGCATTTGTTTCTGGAACATTTTTGAATTCGTATTTCCAGTCGTCTGCTTTTGTTACAGTAATTGGGCTACCGTATGCTACACCGTCTTGCAAAAGTTGTACTTCGATGGAATCTGGGCGATCTGCTTCTTTGTCACCAGTCCAAGTTTTCGCGCCATTCACATCAATCATTTTCACATCCGCATGGTTGTCAATAGTAGCTGTTGTTGCGCCGTGATCATTATTGGTGATTTCAAGGCTTGTTTCTGTAGTGGCTGGAATGGATAAGTTGCCATTCGCATCGCTTTTCACTGTAACTGGATACTCTTTATTTTCATTTGATTCATAACCAGTTGGTGTCTTTGTTTCAACAAGAACTACTTTCCATTCTTGATTTTTAGAAGTTGTTTTATAACCTGTCGGGATGAAATTTGCTGCGCCGGATGAGTCTGTCATAACAATTTCATTACTATTTGTATCTTTGACCGGTTTCGTTAAATCTGCTTTTCCATTTTCATCTGCATAATAAGCTTTGAATTCATAGCCTGTCAATGCTGTTTTGCTTATATCATCTTGTTTTAGAAGATTTAAGTTTAATGGAACAACAGTTGCAACTTCTGACCCTGCTGCTTGGTTAACTAGTTTCGCGCCATATTTCACTTTTTGATAATTTACTTTGAAAAGAACGTTATATAGTTGCATTTGTGGAATGTCAACTGGGTTTGTGATATCTAATGTGTTTGCAGTTGCTTTTGCTTCTACCGCATACTTATCCGCAGCAAGTGGTACAGGATTTTCAAGTTCCCCGTCAATTTGGAAGCCCGTGTTTGGACTTGCCTCATAACCATTTACTTCTACATTAGAGATAGATTTAAAATTATCTGCAGCAATAATATCTCCAATGTTTATAGATGATTTATCAAATTCATAGGCACTTCTTACTCGAATTTTATAGCCAACTGACAAATTACCGTCTGCATCAGGAGTAGCTACATTATATTGGCTTCCACTTAAATATGCATTTGTTTTATTATCTAAAACATATTTTTTCGCATAGGCCGTACCGCCACCAGCATCCCAGTACATTTCGCTATTTTCATAAGAAGTAATAACTTTATCGTTGTAAGTGTATGTTGCTTTATTTTGCATGATACTGCTGTAGTCAATTTCGTCTGGATCAATTACCACAATCATATACACTTTATAAGCTGCTTTTGTTTCACTATACATCGGGTCAGCTGCCGGTTGTCCAAAATTAAGGGTTAGTGTACATGCATCTTTTGTTACGGAACCAGTTACACCCATTTTATCCGCGTTATTTCCGAAATACCTTACTCCAACGTCATTTAAAGTAGGGTTGGCAATACAAACTTGTTTCTCGGAATATAAGCCTTTTTGATAAACAATAACATCTTGTCCGTCTGCATTTGTGAATTTCGGTGTACCTTCAAATTTGTTCGTTGTAAAACCATAAATGTGTTTATTGCTAGAATTTAAACCAGCAATATCATATTCAAGCATTTTCAATCCTTTTGGAAGTGTATCTGTGAACGAAGAATTTAGTGTGTCTTCTACTCCAGATGGGTTAATGTTCATTTCATAGACCATATATGTTTTTGGTGAAGTAATTCTACCATCGTCGGCAAGAGGCGTATAGTCTTTCAAGGCAGAACCCATGATGTCGCTACCTATCATATTGCGCGCTGTTTTTTCTGCATCAGCTGCTGATAGACGTGTTTTTTCAAACACTTTTCCTTCTGATGGAATTACTTCTGGTGTTTTAATGAATGTGACATAATCAAAATCGAAATCATCTTCATCTTGTAAAGTCGCTGTTGATTTAGCATTTTCTTTTACAACATGTGGTTTTTCTTTTTGGAAGCCATCAATAGGTTTTACAGTAGAACCATCAACATTGCTAATCAGATCATTTCCTGGATTCATATCTGGCGTCGAATCTACATCGGTAATTGCTCCGTCTAAAGTAGAATCACCATTAAAGTTAGAAAATGAACCGATTTCTCCAGCCATGTAAAAGTCTACTGCGCTATAAGTCCCATCATCTGGCATGCCGATAGCTTTCATGTACATGGTCGCAGTTGCAGTTGCACCTGATGCCATGCCTCCAGAAAGTGTAATGGAGTAAACTTTGATATCACTCCACACACCGCCACCACTAGGTACGGTTGTTTCGTATTTCCATTTATCATTCGTAGTTTTGAAATCAGATGTATCATTATTTAGTTCATAACCTGCTGGTACATAGGCATAAACGACAACATCTTTTGTATAATTCCCTTGATTAATCGCTGTATATGTTACGCCAACTGTGCTTCCTTCTGATATAGAAACGGGCGTAGTTGTGCTACTAACAGCACCAATATATTTATTGTTTTTATCGTAAGTGGAACTAATTTTTGTCGTAATTGCCATGTCATAAACATCTTTCCCACTTGGTGTTACAGAACCAGATTTACCTTCGCCGCCTTTAGTTGGGCTTTTAGTAACATTAGTCAAATCTTTCGTTGGATCTGTTACTTTTGCTGCGATCGTTTTATAAATACCGCCACCATTTTTGGAGATTGTCTGAGCTGGGGAAAATGGTAATTCGTACCTAGTTGCGCCAGGGGCAAGGTTTGTTTGGTCTGCTGAAGCTACCCAGCCGCGTTGAAGCGAAGAGCCAGATGCAGTTGATAACGCCTGCCATTCTGGTGAGCCTTCCGTAATAATGGAAAAACCAGCTGGTAATTCATCTACCATTTTTTCTAAAACGGCATTTTCCGCTGAATTGTTCGTAGCATACACATAATAGAAAACTAGATCATCTTTTTCAGGTGTATAGTTTGTAGATGATGTAGCGACTTTAAGATATTTTCCAGTGTCTTTATCTAACCGCCAAGCAGAATCGATTGCTTTAGACGCGGTGAGTACACCATTATCTGTATCGGGAGTTGGTGGTGTCACGGGGACTTCAATATTACTAATATCTACGTCTTTATCATCTTCAATTACAATAGCTTTATAGTCATCTTTCGTTGTAATAGTCGTATTTATTGTTGCAAACATATCAAATTTAGCGTTAGTAAGCGGCTCATCTTCATATTTTGCCAAGGCTTCTGGGCTTTGGTTAAATTTGAGCGTGTAACCAATATACTCGACACCATTTATTGTTTTTGTTCCAATCGAGTTTTTCATGGAGTCGTCTGTAAAAACATTTTGTCTCGGTGTTAATCCATCAATTGCTGGATTAACAAATGTTACTTTGTCTCCTTGAAAGAAGTCTTTTTGTATCCAAAATGTATAAGTTTCATCCAATACTGATTCTGAATAGGATGGGATTGCCAAACTTATTGAAAACTTGAGTGAGTCTCCCGGTGCATAAGTTTGTTTTGTATTCCCGTTTGCGTCAGTTACTTTATTTGTAAAATTCCAGTCAACAGAGCCTTTTAGTAATTGCTTTCCATTAACTAGATTTTTAGTTGTCTCTCTATTGTCAGATGTTACGGTTGTTTTGTTTTCATCTGCTCCTTTTTGTTCATCTGATTGTGCTATTTGTTGGGTTGTTTTTGTTTGATTTTCTTCTGCTCCGGCGAAGATATTAGACCACGGAACCAATTGAAAAATAAGCGCAACCGCAACCATTACAACGAATACTTTTTGCCAGTTGTGTTTTAGCATGATAATTCTCCTTTTGCTACTAATTATTGAAATTACTCATAGTAGACTTTTTTTGTTCTACTTGAATAGTTTTCTTAAAAGTATCATACTCGCTAAAATGGCTTTCTGGAACAAGCCAATCAGACAAAACTGCCTATATAAAAGAGAGAATTGTGACGTTTCCGCCATATTTACAGTTCAATCACACGCAAAAAAATGTTAAAATTATACCTTTTTTAATGAACAAACCTGGTTTCCTTTGATATAATTGAAAATAGTTTTCTCGGGTACATATATAGTAGAGATAATGAAGGAGGAGAACTATGTGGAAAAAGCATAAGTGGCTAATTATTGCTGTATTATTATTGGTAATTTATGTCGCTCCATTATTTATTCTTGGCGGGAACAGTCATGTAAGGATTCATGATAACTTGGATTCTAATGTAACTTGGTACAAAATGGTTTTGGATAGCGGGGATTATACCGCTAAAGTCGGGACAGCAAATATAGATCAAATAATGGATGACAGCGTCCCCAGAGATTCATTTGATTCAGAGTTTGTTGGGATTGATTGGCTTTACATGATTTTCAGCACACCCATTGCCTTTGCGATGAGTCAGTTAATTACACGTGTATTTGCATTTTTAGGATTATTTTTATGGGCAAGGGATTACCTTATTAAAGATAAAAAATATCTCGTGCCACTTTATTTTGTTTCCTTAGCTTTTGCGCTAACACCATTTTGGCCATCAGGGATGTTGAGTACGCTTGGAATGCCGCTTGCTCTATGGGCATTTTTAAATATTAGGAATAATAAACGGCGAATTTGGAATGTGGTTATACTGACGTTGCTTCCATTTTATTCTAGTTTAATATTAGGATTTTGTTTCTTTTTAGTAATGGTTGGATGTATTTGGTTGTACGATGTTTTCAAGAAAAAACAAGTGAATATTCGATTTTTACTTAGCATGCTTTATATGACGCTTCTGTATGCACTTGTAAATTATCGTTTTATTTATGCAATGTTTTTGCACCCCGAACCGGATTCAAGGAGCGAATTTAGTCTACCAGAGTTATCATTTTTAAGTTCTATCCGACTTAGCTTTAAAAATTTCATTATAGGACACACGCATGACCAGGCACTGGCTGGATTTGTTATTATACCTGTATTACTCCTTGTACTTGCACTCATTATTATCAAACGTGAATGGGGCAAAGAAAAACTGTTTTTATGGCTATTTGGCTTTAATTTATTCTTATCTTTTTGGTATGGATTTTGGTGGTATCGTGGTTGGAATGTAATCAAAGAACACGTGGAAATCATGCGGACATTTAACTTTTCGCGCTTCCATTTTTTACAACCGTTTTTATTTTATGGACTGTTTGCACTTGCGATTGTTTATTTAATAAAAAAAGGAAATTGGTGGCGAAAGTTAGCTTATGTGGTAGTTGCGCTGCAGCTTGTTGTTGTTTTCGCTAATAACTCTGAGATTTACTACCGCACTGGAAATGGCTCGCCAAGCATTAATCAATTTTACGCCACGGAGCAAATGGAAGAAATTAAAGATTATATTGGTAAACCGCAGTCAAGTTACCGTGTCGGAAGTATTGGTCTGCACCCGTCTGTTTCCCAAGAAAGTGGCTTTTATACTGTCGATGGCTATGTGAATTCCTATCCTCTTGCTTATAAAAGGGCTTTCCGAAAAATTATTGCTGGTGAGCTAGACAAGAGTCCTGTTTTAGAAGATTATTATGATAATTGGGGTAATCGTTGTTATATATTTTCTGCCGAATTAGGTAAAAACTACGATTTCGGCAAGGATTCGAAAAAACACATTAAACAGTTAGATTTTAATTCAGAGGCATTTAAAAAGGTTGGCGGCGAGTATATTCTATCAGCCGTTCCGATTGATAATGCTTCAGAAGTCGGACTCCAGTTCGAAAAAGCCTTCGATAATAAGGATTCTTACTGGAAAATCTATTTATACAAAGCAACTAAATAAAAGCGTGAGGCGTGATTTTTTCTTAACGAACTAATCGCGCCTTTCGCTTTTTTTGTGGTATGATTAATAAAAGGAGTGATGATTATGAAGAAAACCATTCAGTCAGTTGGTGTTTGGGGCGATAGTATTATGAAAGGCGTTCTTTTCAACCCTGAAAAAAATCGCTATACATTGCTTAAAAACAACTGCATTAAACGAGCATCCGAAAAACTTGGCCTGACTTTTCAAAATCATTCCACAATGGGTCGTACGATAACTAAAGGCCATGAAATTCTAACAAAAGACTTAGCAAAAGATGCAACAAATGATATCGCCATTATCGAATTTGGCGGAAATGATTGTGATTTTAACTGGACGGAAGTTTCCGAAAATCCGACAGCTGAGCACATTCCTAGCACCCCACTTAACATTTTTGAAACGCAATTACTTGAAATGATTGCACGACTAAAAAAACTGGATATTAAACCCATTTTAATGACATTGCCTCCCCTTCACGCAAAACGTTATTTTGAATTCATTACGAGAAATGGACTAAATAAAGATAATATTTTGCAGTTTTTAGGTGGCGATGTAGAGATGATTTATCGCTGGCAGGAACGATATAGCAATACGATTTCGCGCATCGCAGCCGAAACTGGTAGCCATATTATTGATGTCCGTGATAGTTTTCTCGCTGAATTTCATTATGAAAATTTGCTCTGTGCTGACGGTATTCATCCAAACGAGGCTGGTCATATTGCCATGTCACGCAAATTCATTCAGTACGCAAGTTTTCATAAAGCATAAGGAGGAATTTTTATTTTACATTTACAAACTATGACTGCTTCTGATTTAGAAGATTTTTTATCTACAGCCATTACAGATTACGCAAATGAAAAAGTTGAGGCCGGCACATGGGATGAAGAAGAAGCCTTAGCTAAATCCCAAGACTCTTTCAACAAATTGCTATATGACGGAATTACTACACCAAATGAATATCTCTACAGCATTATCTCAGGCGAAAAAATCGGTTATATTTGGTTCCATGTGGACGAAACTCGCTCTGGTAAACATGCTTTCATTTATGATTTTGTGATTTTCGAAGCATTCCGTGGTAAAGGATTCGGAACAAAAACTTTAGAAGCATTAGATGCGCTTGCGAAAGAAATGCAAATTACAAAAATCGAACTACATGTATTTGCGCACAATCAAACAGCTATCGGCTTATATAATAAAGTTGGTTTTCAAAACACTGATATTACAATGGCTAAATATTTATAATAAAAAACAACTTGATTTCCCGGAAAATCAAGTTGTTTTTTTACTATTCTTTTTTAAAAGTTCTAGCTCTGCTAATTTTTCGTGCCCTTTTTCTGTTCGGTAATATCTCGTCTTTTGATTTTCATTCATTCGAAAAATATAATGATACGTTTCTAGCCAATAAATGCCAAACAGCAATTCATTCTTAGTAAAAGCCGCGGCACCAGGGAATTGCATCATTTCGAAAACCAAATGATCCATCGTCGCATTTTGTTCTTCTGTTTTAGATAAAATTTGATAGATCACTGCTTTGGTTGGCTCATCCATTCTATCAATCCCCCTATTAAAACATCCCAATTTCCCCAATATGGTACACAAAATAAATTAAAATTAGTAATAATATGTTAAAACCTAGCAGAATCCATTTTACTAGTTTTTCTTTCACAAAAAAGACACTTATTGTTGAAATTATTCCTAAAAAGAGTGGAATTAATTTATACCAAACGCCTTTTTCTCCTCCTGGTACAATGTCAGAAATATGTAATCCCCATGTTAATATTATCCAAGTTACAGTTAGGATTGTCAGTAAAAATGCAGCAAAATCTGGCCAACTTCTTTTCATCTTAAACCCTCCTACTCTCTCTAAGCTTAACATAAAACAAGCCATGACAACAAAAAAACAAGCTACATTCATAGCTTGTCCGAGGTTAAATCTTAATTAAATTTAAAGCAAAAAGGGCGATAAGTAAAACATTGAATAGAATCGCAATCCATTTTTCATCCAGGAGTTTATTTAATCTTGTGCCAATTAGCGCACCGATGATGGCCCCTGGTATCATGTAAATACCAATCGAAAAGTCACTTCCACCAATGATTGCATAGGAACCGATACTTGCAAGGGACGTCAGTAATGTCACATAACTGGATGTCGCTGATGCTGTTTTTTGATTCAACATGAAAATTAACAGCAAAATTGGTATAACGATTGGCCCGCCACCAATACCAAATAAGCCAGCTAAAAAACCGATAATTACACCGAATACATATGGAATTATCCGATATTCACTTAAAAAATGTGGTTTTTCATTATGTCGTTTCTTTTTCCAAATCATTATCCCTAGTAAAACAACGATTAATGCTCCATACAAAAAGCGATAGACTGCTTCAGGCAACATTTGATTCACCATTGCGCCAAGAAAAGTCGTTGGAATACTAGTTACGGCAATTTTCAGTGCCAAGCCTACATTCCCTTGCTTTCTCTTGTAATAAATACTACAAGTGAAAATCGCCATCGTGAACACAGTAAGAGCCGAACTAAATGCTGCTGTTCCTTGAGAAACACCCATTAAGAGTAGAATTGGCAAAAGAATAACTCCGCCACCTATTCCTAAAAAACTCCCTACCACACTTGTACTTAGTGCAATTAGAAAGTACGTAATTATATCCATTATACTTTACCTCTCTTCTTTCAACTGTTTCAGCATAACATATTTCCAAAATTTAAAAGTACTAAAAAAAGACAATAAGTTATTGTCTTTTGCATTTTAAATACTCGGAATCGGTTCCACGATCAAATCATTTCCCGTATTATCTATATAGGTTACTTTCATTGCAGATAAATCAGCTTCCCACAGTCTGACACCTGCTAGCCCAGCTAGTTTAATAAATATTTCAAAATCTATTTTTCCCGCTTGTGCTTGTTTAATTGCATCTTTCAGTCTGTCGCGTGAAATTTCTTCGGAGATTGGCATAGAAACTCCATTTAACTTGGATTCTACTTGATTATCCATTTCATCCCAAAATACATAAATACCTTTTTCGACTAAAAATTGATATTTAGTTACGCCTAATTCTTTAAAACTTTGAACTACTTTAGGAAAATCTCCGGCGTTTTTTTCACTTGTTGCTGCTTGTAAAATTGTTTGTTCATTAATCATAACTAGTCTCCAATCATTTAGGTCTCCCTAAATTATACACGATTTCTAGTTAAAGCTAAATAAGTGGTTTTTCTTCTTTATATGTTTCGATTAATGCTTCCTCTAAATCATAGAGTGAATCATTCGTTTGGTCTAGCGTATAACCATGATCTAACGCAAAAATAATAATCGCATCCCGCCGATTTTTTGCATAAAGAGGTGGATATTCTGTATATTTTAATAATCTACTTGCTTCTAAACCAGTTAATTTAAATCCAAAAGACAGAGCGATCGTCCGGTCGCGTGACGGTCTTCTAACGCCACTGAAAATTTGGTATCCATATGTTTCATGGAGTCTCGCCGCACGAATGACGCTTGCTTTTGTTAATTTTTTCTCTGCTAATAATTCTTTTAAATAGGTAACCATTTCGCTTGATTTAAATTCCGCCTCGTTTTCATCTAATACTTGGCGTAAATTGGTCGCTTTTTTTAATTCATGAAGTAACTTACTTGTCTCTTTTTCCCCATCCATAAGGCACACCCCCGACTGTTTTTTTCATTATAGCACGAAATATGTACCCGACTACTATGCTTCATGCTATAATTTTACTATAAAGTATAGAAGGGGTTTTAGATAAATGGGAGAAATGACACTCGCTTTTATAGAAGAACAATACAAAGAATTAGATAATCTAAATAATAAAGAAAACCCTGCTGTGCTAACGAGAAATACATCTACTGGAGAATTATTTGTCCGTAAAATAATTCCAAGCAGTTTTGCCCCTGTGATCGAACAGCTTAAAGATTTATCTAGTAAATATTTGCCAAAAATCGAAGTGATGATTCCAAATGGCAATCAATTAATTGTTTATGAAGAATACATAAATGGAAAAAATTTGGCTGATTTAATGAAAGCAAATGCTACGTTTGATGCGGATGAAGTTACGCGGTTAATGCTGATGCTATCTGATGCACTTACAGAATTACACGCTAATGCGATTATTCACCGAGATATTAAGCCATCAAACATTATGATATCTAGCGACGGCGTATTAAAATTAATTGATTTTGATGCTTCCCGTGTATTTGAAGTCGGTAAAAATCAAGACACTGTCAACCTCGGCACAATCGGTTACGCTGCTCCCGAACAATACGGCTATTCACAAACAGACGTGAGGTCGGACATATACAGTATCGGTGTTCTTATGCTCGAACTTTTATTAGGAAAAAATACTTTACCAGATAAAGAACATGCCACTTCGCTTGAAAAAATTGCGATGCAAGCAGCTGCCTTTGATCCTGAACAGCGTTATCAATCCATTCAAGATTTCAGGACAGCCGTCAAAAACGACTCACTTGGCCCAAGCTACGTCTCTGAATTATCCGATTTTACTGAGTTAGATAATTTTTCTACTGAATCTGACTGGGAAAATGTATCCGCGGATTACGAAAAGGACTTTGTTCCATGGTATAAACATATTCCCGGTTTTAGAACAGGGACACCTTGGAAAATGATTGTCGGCGTATTAGGTTATATATTCTTGCTATTTGGTTTATTCACCCCGCCAACCGAGGGCGTCAAAATGTCGCCAATAGTAAACTTTTTTAACAATTTCTTTCTTATCGTTCCTGCTTTTGTCATTTTTACTAATCTTTGTGGTATTTGGTCCAAATTACCTTTACTTAAATCATCCTCTCCTGGTACAAGAAAAGCAGGTATTGTCATTTATATTATCGTTTGTGTAAGTATTTATGGTATTTATAATGAAATCTTTTCCTAGTCCTATGCCCACTGCATAGGACTTTTATTCTCTCCACATGGTCTAATAGAGACAGATAAAAAATGAAGGAGAGAAGAAAATGAAAAAATTGAAAAGCGTTTTACTATTAATGGGGATTGTTACTTTTGCCCTAGCATTAACTGCATGTGGTGGGACAGAGGATAAAGCAAGTACAGAAAAAACAGAAACAGCTAAAGCCGAGACGAAAAAGAAAGCAAATCAAAATGAACTTGGAGATTATAAAGTAGAAATTCTTAGTTCGGAAGTAGTTAAGGATTTTGAAGGTAACAATGCCATCGCAATTAAAACTAAATTCACAAATAACAGCAAAGAAAACATTTCTTTTATGGTAGCTATTGATCAACAAGCTTTTCAAAATGGCACTCAGTTAGAAACAACCGTATCAGCTGATGCTAGTATGGGCGGCTCTGAAAAAGACGTACAACCTGGTGGAACTTTAGAAGTAACTGAGCTTTATAAACTACAAGATACACAAAATAAAGTCGATGTAGAAGCAAAAGAATTAATTAGTTTCAGCAAAAACGCTGTTAAAAAATCATTTGAACTAAAATAAAAATCAGCCGCAAACAGTGCTTGTTTGCGGCTTTTTATTTAAAAGCCTAACCTATTTTCAATACGACTTCGCAAAGAATCATTTTCATTAAAAGATTCCCTAAGCTCTATCGCCTTTTTAGGATAATTGGTAATGATTCCATCTACATTCTTTCGCAAATACATTTGCATTAGTTTTTCTTTATTTACCGTCCAAACAAACACCCTTTTATTATTTTGTCTGGCTTGTGTAAGTAATCGTTTATTAATAGAAAAATCTTCTAAAACAATAAAATCGGCAGATGTTTTTGGTAAGTTTCCAATATTAAGCGCTAATATGATGCCAGTTTCAAGCGTAGGGTCAGCTTGTTCTATTTTTTCGATAACTGGTTGGTCCAACGATTGGACTAGATATTTATCGGTTACTTTTTCTTTCTTTAACAATGTGACAAGTCGTTCCACCATATCGCTAGATTCCCCGCCATGCAACTTCACTTCCACGAGTAAATCTATCTTATTCCTTTTCGCCGTCTTAATAATTTCATCGAAAGAAGCTATATGAGACGAATAGTCGCCACTCTTCACTTTAGTTTGCTGCAACTCGTTTAAAGTCATATCTGCTACTCGTTTAGAACTGCCAGCAAGTCTTCTCAGTGTCATATCATGGAAAACGACAAACTGATGATCTTTGGTTTCTTGAATATCAATTTCGCTGTAATCTGCCCCAGCCTCAGCAGCTGATTCAATGGCTTCCACCGTATTTTCAACAGCATTCATTGTATCACCTCGATGGGCGATTATTTTCGTGTTAGGTTCATATAAAGTCGCATTCACTGTATAAATATTAAAACTACTAAAAATAATGAAAACGATTATCGCTACAATAATAAATCGCTTTTTATGCGGGAACTGGTTGCGCGTCACAAGTGCTGGTTGTCCTTCTATAGCAAAGGCGTTCTTCACTAATAATTGCGCAATGATTCCTTGAAAAATTCCAGCGGCAAAGAAACCTATCACTTGTAGTATGGTTAAAGTAATACCCGCTATAAACACCGCAATTCCCGGAGTTATTTTTTCTATTAAGAGAAGCGGCAACATCATAATCGTTGCGATAATCGATACTAAAAAGCCAATCGCAACAATTATTAAAACCCATTTTAGTAACATGAAAAATAAGTTTTTTTGCGGGTATTTCCAACTTTTTCGGATAGCCCCACTTATTTTTAGTGATTTGTCTTCAATGAAATAGGGCAAAGCAAACACAAGTCTGGCGCTAATATAGAAAATAATCGCAATTGCAATAACATACAGCCACGTTCCCGTCGTCGTTTTCATTAATTCATCCGTAATAAAATGTGGTAAATAGAGGTTTTCTGTTATCGTAATTGGTAAAGATAATCCTGCAATGGGCAAAAGTAAAAAGAAATATAGCAGAAAATAAATTGCTTGATAACTAAGAAAGTATTTCGCTTTTACATTGAGTCTTTGTATGATTTTGAAAACGGTATAGCTTTCTCCCCGCAATTGATAAATTGCCATCATTATAAAGAAACCCAGTTCATAATATATAAACAGTAAAATGAGTAAAGCTAAAATCAGCAGCATAATAACGGCAACAGGACTCGAAAAAACTTCTCCAAGATTGGCATCTGTAATTCCTGGCACTCCGATGACCCGGAGAATAAAGAAAAAGAAATAATAAATAAATGGCCCCATCACAAATGCCTGTAAGATTGTTAATAATAAGGTTACTTTGAGATAATCTGTCTTAAACTGATACAATACTTTAAAAATGTCTTTTAAATCATTCATTTGCTTCTCCCTTTTTTGTTTAATTTTCAAGGCTTTATGGTTTATCCAAGAAGCAAATTTAGTTATAATTAATTCATAAAGTTAACTATTGAAACGAGGTGAAATGATGCATCCGATTGAACAATTGTTAGCAAATAATAACACTACTACCACTGATGTTGAATCCAATACTCGCTTAAAAGAAGGCTCTTTACAGAAAATTATTGACAAAGATATTCGTACTTCTGACATTAGCCTTCGTATTCTTAGTCAAATTGCTATTTTTCTTAACACTGGAGCCGATATTATCGCGAAGCAACTTAGTGATATAGAAGTAGTTAGTGATCTAGTCTTTCTTATTGAAGACTAAACAACCAAATACATCATGGTTACATCTAAATAACGGCTGTCCACTTGCATTAACGCTGGAATTTCACCAGCTTCGATAAATCCAAATTTTTTGTACAAATTAATTGCGCGTTTATTCTCTGATACAGCTTCTAAATAGATAAGCTTTAAATACTCGCTACTTTTAGCGTATTTTATTAATTCACCCATGCAAATTGTGCCAATACCTAGACCCCAATATTTCTTCCGTATCGAAATAGCTAGTTCAGAAGTATGTAATTCTCGCTTTTTCATATGCCCCATAAGTTGAGAAATACTCGCAAGTTCATCATCAATAAAACATAACAACATAACAGAGCCTGGGTTCTTATCATTTTCTTCTATGTATTCAGCTTCTTCCGCTATACTAAACGCAAACTCACCTTGACCAAATGATAAATAATCTGTCTCACCAGCTACTTCATTTAAATAAGTAATAATATTACTAGAGTCCTCTTTTGTAGCTTCCCGAATCATCATTATTTGCCCATTCTTCAATTCTCTTATTTCCATCTAGACACCACCTTTTTTGCTATTATAGCCCATCTAACTTATTCCAGCAAACAACAAAAAAAGCTAGATGATAGCATCTAGCTTTCCGAAAATCTTATTTATTAAATGAAATGACTATTTTTCCAACCGCGTGGTGCGTTTCGCTTAATGCATGTGCATCAAAAACACCTTTTTCAGAGAATGGGAAAGTTGCGCCGACGATTGGTTTAACCGTTTTATTAGCAAGCAATTTGCCAAGTTCTTTCAGCTGTTCGCCGTTTGGTTGCAACCAAATTCCAGTTGCTGTTACATTTTTTTCTTTCGCACGTTCTTCATTTGAAATACCGACGATACTAACTAAACGCCCTGTGCCTTCTTTTAATACGTCATAACTATCTGTTTCGATTTGACCACCCATTGTATCGAACACCACATCAATATCAGAAAGAACATCTTTAAAATTAACTTCTTTATAATCAATGACTTGGTCTGCGCCAAGAGATTTTAGTAATTCATGGTTTTTCGCACTAGCTGTTGTGATTACTTCTGCTCCTGCATGTTTGGCAAGCTGAATCGCCAACGTCCCAACACCACCAGCACCAGCATGAATCAAGACTTTTTCACCTTTTTGTAATTTCGCGTGATCGAACAATGCTTGCCAAGCAGTTAAGCCTGCAAGTGGAATCGATGCTGCTTCGTCAAAACTAATTCCTTCTGGAAGTGGTGCAAGCAAGTGATCATCTACCGCTGTATATTCAGCATACGTACCAAAACGCGTTGTCTCAGGGCGTGCGAATACTTCATCGCCGACTTTCCAATCTGTTACGCCTTCTCCAACTTCGGAAATAACACCCGCTACATCCCATCCTAAAATAATCGGGAATTCCCAGTCCATCATTTGTTTTAAGTATCCTTCACGAAGTTTCCAATCAATTGGGTTAATTGATGTCGCTGCTTCTTTGACAATCACTTGATTTTTACCCGCTTTTGGCATAGCTACTTCTTTTTCTTTTAATTCTTCTTTGCCACCATAATTTTCAATTACAACTGCTTTCATTTTTACTTCTCCTCCATTTTCTCTACATTATTCATCATTTTTGTGACTGATTTAAGTAACGCACTAACTTCTTCTTCTGAAAAGGCTTCTAGCGCCCCGTTCTGAAATTTTTCTTTTTCCAAAAGTAAAGTGGCTAATTCCGCCTCACCCGCTGATGTTAAAAATAAATACGTATAGCGTTTGTTTTCATCTTGCTTTTTCCGAACAATCAGCCCTTGCGCTTCCATTCGCTTCAAATGACGGGTAATACTTGCCGAATCAATATAAAGCTTCTCTCGTAGTCGATTTTGACTTTGACCTGGTGTTTGTTGAATATGAAATAGAATCTCTACTTTCGTAAAACTCATATTCGTTTGTTGTTCAAATACATGGCTAATTTCCTTGGATAATAAGTGCATCCGGTAAAGTAATTCAGATTGTTCTGTACATGGTTTCAGCGTTTTCACCCCCATAGTTGATACGTCAAATGATATATCAACTATTATACGCTTCCTTTCCAAAAGCACAAAATATCTGCTCAAACATTAGCGGCTAATTTTTTGTAAGCAATATACTTGCTGTTTATCGTGAAAATGGGCTACACTTAATAGATAATTCAAAAAAAATGGAGGCAAGATGTAATGACAAACGTACTTTTCATCAAAGCAAATGGTTTACCTGCCGAACGCTCAGTCAGCGTGGCACTATATGAAATCTTTCTAACGGAATACAAAAAGTCCCATCCGGACGATAATGTAACAGAACTTGATTTATTTGAAGCGGATCTACCTTATTATGATGTAACAATGATGAGTGGATTACATAAAGAAGCAGCTGGAGAAACACTAAGCCCAGAAGAAAAACGCTTAGCTGATATTGCTAACAGCTACTTAGATCAATTTTTAGCTGCAGACAAAATCGTCATGGCGTTCCCACTTTGGAACTTCAGTATCCCAGCCCAATTTTTAACATACTTATTCTATTTAAATCAAGCTGGCAAAACATTTAAATACACTGCAAACGGCCCTGTAGGTTTAGTTGCTGATAAAAAAATTGCCCTGCTTAATGCTCGCGGTGGCATTTACTCTGACGGACCAATGCAAAGCTTCGAAATGTCCCTGAGCTATGTAAAAAATGTGTTAGCTCACTTCGGTATCTCTGAGCCAGAAATGGTTATCGTAGAAGGTCATAACGCAAAACCTGATCAAGCAAAAGACATTATCTCTGCAGGAGCAAAAGAAGCAGTAGAATTAGCTAAAATCTTTTAATAAAAAAACCGTGAAAGCGAAAATCGCTTTCACGGTTTTTTTTCGATTTAATTTAACAACACTTTTGATACTATTTTGTTTAACATATTACTAAAAGAGGAATTGTTTTAAGAATACATACGATTATACCGAACAAAAGTTATTAAAGGAGGAAAAATTCATGAGAAAAATGGGAGTCAAAATTGGCTTGTGCGTCCTTTTAATGATGCCATTTACTATATCATTTTCCGCGAATGTCTCAGCGGAAGAAGAAATTAGTGTAAAAGCCGCTCAAGATGTTGTCAACATTCCTGACCCAGTTTTGAAAAGTTATTTAAATGGACTCTTAGGACAATCAAGCACAAGTGATATTACTGAAGCTCAGATGGATACTATTACAAATGTCACTATTAGTAACAGTAGTTTAACTGATTTAACAGGTCTTGATTATGCACATAATTTAACAATTTTACATTTGTCTAATACAGGGGTAACAGATTATGCCTTAGTCGCAAAAATACCTAGCCTAACTAATCTTAGCATTGCCGGAGATAACTTAACAAATGATTCATTACCCGATTTGAATAATTTATCAAACATCACCAACTTAAATCTAAGTCCTGGTAAGCTCGACAATAATGCACTAACTAAATTTAATAAAATGTCCAAGTTAAGTTACTTAAATTTAGACAGTAATCCTTCTATTACTAACATCATGCCACTAAAATCCATTCCAAATTTAGCTACTTTATTTGTCCAGTTTTGTGGAATTAATGATTTCCGTGGAATTGATACTTTTCCTAAATTAGTGAGTTTATCGGCTTACGGACAAAACGTAGGTAGAACCGTTTTAATCAACAGCTCTATCAAAAGCTCTGCATTGAATTTTGATGAAGCAAACCAAACTATCTTTGTGCCGTTTACTTTAATGACTGAACGAGGAGTAAACTTTGATGGCTATTTGTTCCCTTTTACAACTAATACAAGTTCTGCTAGCACGTATTTCACTTTAAATGAGACCAAAATTGACGGTAGCCGTTTAACCATTGACGATAAAGGAATTACGGTAAGTGGAATTACCAAAAGTTATTTTGATACGATTACTAAAATGGAATACAATGCATTATACAATAACCCCGCCGGATCGTATCAAACTCCGCCAAATTTCAATAATTATTCCGTATCAGGGGGAAGCTACGACCACTATTTTGACATCGATCATTCACTAACCATTACAAATGATTCAGCAATAAGTTATGGGGAACAAACCACTGTTACAGAAGAACAATTTTTAAAAGATGTTCATGCTGAGACAGATGATGGAACGCCTGTTACTAGTGATTTTAATACGGTTGTAGACTTTAGTAAACCCGGTGTCTACACGGTGACATTAAATGCCGAAAATGCTGCTGGTTTAAAAGCAACACCAACACAAGTAACGGTGACCATACTTGCAAAACCAGTCATAACAGCAGATAAGAGCATTTCTTACACGAAAGATTCAACCAAGACAGACCAGCAATTTTTACAAGATATTTCAGCAAAAACAAGTGATGGTAGTAAGGTAACGAGTGATTTTGATAGCGTTGTTGATTTAGCCAAAGTCGGAACGTATAAAGTGACTTTAAATGCGGTAAGTGCAGATGGACTAAATGCTGACCCAGTTATTGTTTTAGTAAATGTGGTAGAGGGAAATGAACCTCCGACACCACCTGCTCCCGGCCCTGATCCCACACCAGATCCTACGCCAAATCCTAATAATCCAAATATCAATCCCAACCCAGATAATGGACAATCTGCGAACTCTGAAAACGCATCAAATCCGTCTAACTCAGAAGTAAATGCCGCTTTACCAAACACTGGCGACGCGAGTCAAGCAACTACTGTGTTAATTGGGATTATCATTGCCGGAGTAGCTATCCTCTTCTTCCGTCAAAGAAAACATAGCTAAATAAAAAAGTCGTGACTAGAATTTTAGTCGCGACTTCTTTTTTTATTTAGTTACTATACCGTGAAAGGCTCCCATACCTCCCATTACATTCGTTACGTCAAAGCCTTCTGCAGCTAAAAATTGACTCGCGCGCTCAGAACGACCTCCAGCATAACAGATAATTGTATAAGGTTTCTCTTTATCAAGAGAAGCTAATTTTTCTGGTAGTTCATTAATTGGAATATTTATTGCGTCCGGAATGTGTCCTTCAACAAAAGCATCTGCATCTCTGACATCTAAGATATTATGTGACGCTTTTTTTAAGTCTTGTTCTAAATCATTTGCAGTAATGGATTGATACATCTATTTTCACCTCTTCAATTTCTTCTTTATTAACCATAACGCCTAATCCACCATCAAACAAATTTTTTGCTCAAAAAAAGACAATGCGGCGGGTGAGCCACATTGTCTTCTTACATTTAAACGGCTTGAGCTCCTGTGAACTGACTGTTGTAAAGGTCAGCGTAGAAGCCTTTTGCGTCCAGTAGTTCTTGGTGCGTACCTTGTTCGATTACACTACCGTGATTCATCACGAGAATTAAGTCTGCATCACGAATGGTTGAAAGTCTATGCGCAATCACAAAGCTTGTGCGCCCTTCCATCAAATTACCCATCGCAAGTTGAATGTTTAATTCTGTACGAGTATCTACGCTAGAAGTCGCTTCATCTAAAATCAAGATAGATGGATCAGATAAAATCGCACGGGCAATCGTTAGTAATTGTTTTTGACCTTGCGAAATGTTAGAACCTTCTTCATTCAAGACGGTATCATAACCATTTGGAAGTCTGCGAATGAAATCATCTGCATAAGCTGCTTTTGCTGCTCCGATAACTTCCTCTTTCGTTGCGCCTTCACGACCGTATGCGATATTGTCGGCAATGGTTCCGTTAAATAACCAAGTATCTTGCAGTACCATTCCGAATTTTTCGCGGACAGCATCTTTGGTCATATCGCGTGTATCAATACCTTTCATCCGGATCTGCCCACCATCTACGTCATAGAAACGCATCAGCAAGTTGATAATGGTTGTTTTACCAGCACCAGTCGGACCAACAATTGCTACCATCTGGCCTTCTTCCACATGAATATTTAAGTCAGTCATTAGAGGTTTATCCGGAGTGTAACCGAATTTCACGTGGTCGAATACAATGCTGTGTTCTTCGCCAGCAACTTGATTAACGTTAGCTGGAATTTCGTCTTTTTCTTCTTCTTCATCCATCATTTCAAATACACGTTCCGCCGAAGCAATAGTGGATTGAATGATGTTAGCAATATTTGCCACACTTGAAATTGGTTGCGTAAATAATTGAACATATTGCGTAAATGATTGAATATCCCCCACTTGAAGCGTTCCATTAGTAACAAAAATACCACCGGCCACACAGACACCGACATAGCCTAAGTTACCAACAAATTGCATCACCGGCATCATAATCCCGGAAATAAATTGCGCTTTTTTCGCTGCTTTGAAATAATCTTCATTTACTTCATCAAATTTTACTAACGTTTTCTTTTCTTGACCAAAGGCTTTAATAATCGTTTGGCCACCGTAAGTTTCCTCTACAGTATCATTTAAAATACCTAGATTACGTTGTTGTGCGCCGAAGTAACGTTGTGATCTACCAGCAATAATGGCGACTAAAATAATACTGATTGGAACTGTCACTAGAACGATTAATGTCATTTGCCAGCTTATTGTTAGCATCATGATTAAAACACCAATCATTTGGACAATCGCGGTAATAGCTTGGGTTAGTGATTGTTGCAAAGTGTTCGCGATATTATCCATATCATTAACAGAACGACTTAGAATATCACCATTTGAGCGTGTATCATAATATTTCAGCGGCAAGCGAGCCATTTTCGCCTTTAAATCTTTCCGCATATCATAAACAGTTCGTTGCGCAACACTCGACATGACGTATTGCTGAATGAAACTAAATAAGGAACTACCAAGGTATAAGACTAAAACAATCATTAATATATTGAAAATCTTATCGTTATCAATCCCAGCCGGACTCAAAACACCTTTAAAAATTTCCGTTGTTGCTTTCCCGAGTTCTTTCGGGCTAAAAATGTTAAAAATCGTGGATAAAATCGCAAAGATAAACACGACGATAATTGCGACAGAACGAGGTTTCATATAGCCAAGAAGCCGGAATAGTGTTTGTTTAAAGTTCTTTGGTTTGGCGGTCGTTTGCATTCTCATGCCACCACCTGGACCTGGACCACTCATGCGATTTCCTCCTCTGACAGCTGTGACCTCATAATTTCTTGATAAATTTGATTCGTTTCTTTCAATTCTTCATGTGTTCCAATTCCAGCAATTTTACCTTCATTCATAACAATGATTTGGTCGGAATTGACAACAGAGGTAATACGTTGTGCCACAATGAGTGTCACCGCTTCGGTTGTTTCAGCTTTCAAAGCCTCACGCAGTTTCGCATCCGTTTTGAAATCGAGCGCCGAGAAACTATCATCAAAAATATAAATTTCTGGTTTTCTAATTAAAGAACGTGCGATGGAAAGACGTTGTTTTTGTCCTCCAGAGAAGTTGTTCCCGCCTTGTTCTACGCGGCTTCCTAAACCATTTGCAAGTTTAGATACAAAGTTTTCCGCTTGAGCTGTTCGAAGTGCTGCCCAAATTTCTTCGTCGGTTGCATCTTCTTTTCCGTAGCGCATATTAGAAGCAATTGTTCCTGTGAATAGAACCGCTTTTTGCGGCACAAGACCAATTTTTTGGCGCAAACTGGATTGATCCATTTCACGCACGTCAATTCCATTAATTTTTACAACACCACTTTCGACATCATAAAAACGTGGAATCATATTAATCAAAGTAGACTTACCAGCACCAGTACTTCCGATGATTGCAACTGTTTCCCCAGCATTAGCTTCAAAAGTAATATCTTCAATTACTGGTTTTTCAGCGCCTTCATAGCGGAAAGTAACATGTTCAAAAGAAAGTTTTGCTGGTGGTGCACTTGTTTTTGGATTTTCAGGGTTAAGTATTTCTGCATTCATATCTAAAACTTCATTAATACGCTCAGCAGAAGCTCCGGCACGTGGAATCATAATAAATACAGCAGAAAGCATCATGAAGGACATCATAATTTGCATCGCGTATTGAATAAACGCCATCAAGTCCCCTACTTGCATATCACCATTGCCAATAAAAATCGAACCAATCCAGACAATCGCAATGGAAGTTAAGTTCATCAGTAGCATCATTAATGGACTCATAAGAGATAGCAGTCGGTTAACTTTAATCGCCGTAGTAGCATAGTCAGCGTTTGCTTCTTCAAATTTTTCGAGTTCATCTTCATTGCGGTTAAAGGAACGCACAACACGAATCCCGGTTAACCCTTCACGAATAACGCGGTTTAATTTGTCCATTTTCTTTTGAAGCGATTTAAACATCGGCATTGCTTTTCCGCCAAGAATAACTACTAATAGGAGTAGTAGCGGTAAAACAACGACAAAAATAAGCGATAATTTCGCATCTCGTCCAACTGCCATAATAATACCGCCGAGTAGCATGATTGGCGCCATCACCATTAACCGCATCATCATATAAAGTACATTTTGGATTTGAACAACGTCATTTGTCGTTCTCGTAATCAGCGAGGAAGTTCCTACTTTATCAAATTCTTGTAAGGAAAAGTCCTCTACCTTTGTAAAAATTTTATCGCGTAAATCTTTCCCGAATCCCATCGAAATTCTGGATGCGAGATAAACGACGATGACCGACAAAATAACTGAAGCAAATGATATAAGTAACATTTGCATTCCAGTGCTCCAAATGTAGTCTGTATCGCCTGTTACAACTCCTTTGTCGATAATGTTCGACATAAGCGTCGGTAAATAAAGCTGTCCAATGACTTGCCCGAAAGTAAGGACTAATACGGCCGTAATGCTCAGCCAATAAGGTTTTAATCTTTTCATCAATTTCATCATTTGCGGTTTATGCCTCCTTATTTTCGGATTTTGTGTTTAAGTAATCTGTCAGTTTTTCTAGGAGTGTAATCAATTTTTTCATATCGTCTTCGCCTAAAAACTCCTGCATATCTTCAAAACTAGCTTGAAATTCATCGAGCATTTTTTCTGACACGCCTGCTCCGACTTCTGTTAATTCCACATACATCGAGCGCTTATCTTCTGGGTTTTGAACACGTTTAATGAGTCCTTTTCCTTCCAAAGATTGAATCATTTGCGTGACGCTTGGTTTTGAAATTCTAAGCATGTGACCAAGATCGGAAACACGAATTTTTGGCCCTCTGCTTTTAAGCCCACGAGATAAAATAAAAATAAATCTTGTTTCAGATTTACTGTAACCCGGAATTTGGAAACTCTTTATTTCAGCATGCTTAAAATTCATGAAAGCCTTGATTACTGAGTGCCCCAAGTCTTGATTTTTCGAAGACATTTCTCCACTTCTTTCTATCATTTGATTAGTTTACCTAACTAATTATATGAGATATTCGATTTTTGTCAAGCGATATCTTGGAGCGATTTTGAAATTAATCTATACTTTTAACTTTAATTACCTTATAATGGCTTTAATTGTGTTAATGCGAAGGGAGGGAAATAAGTGAGTTCAGTACATAAAGTCGCCAGCATAAGTCTTTTTACGCTTGCTTGGCCGATTTTTCTAGAGCAATTTTTACGTCTGATGATTAGTTATATTGATGTCTTTATGTTGGGGCATTATTCAGATGATGCGGTAGCTGCGACAGGGGTAGCAAATCAGATTCTTGTTATTTCTATTATTATTTACGGCTTTATCAGTGTTGGCGTACAGATTATCGTTGCCCAAATGATTGGTGCCAAAAAACATAAAGAAATTGAAAATGTGATTACAAATGGCTTAGTGGTCGCTTTCTTAATTGGAATTGTGATGAGTATTATTTTCATTTTTATGTCGAAAAACTTCCTGACTTGGATGGGAATTGATCCTCATTTAGTTCAAGTTGGTGCACCGTTTTTAGAAATTATCGGTGGAAGCTCGGTTGTTATCGCTATTCATGCTTCGATTTTGCCTATTCTCCGGGCGCATGGTTACGTAAGACAATCCATTCTTGTTCCTGTGACGATTAGCATTATCAATGTTGTCGGTAATTACTTATTCCTGTACGGCCCGCTTGCATACTTAGATTACGGGGTAGCAGGTGTTGGTATTTCCACTGCTGTCGCAAACTTCGTCGGAATGGGTCTAGCCATCTGGATGCTGCGAAAATATATCGGCTATACTTTCCATTTCAAAAAACTGGAGCAAGTTTCCAAAAAATTACTTTATTCGATTTTACGACTTGGCCTTCCCTCTGCTGGGGAAAATTTATCGTATGCCGGCTCGCAACTAGTTGTTACCGCAATTATTGCGATTCTTGGTACAGAGGCGCTTACCACAAAAGTTTATGCTTCGACGGTTAGCCAGTTTGTCGCACTCTTTGCTATCGCGCTCGGTCAGGCCTCTCAAATTATTATCGGTCGCGCGGTTGGTGCAAAAGAAATCGATAAAGCTTATAAGCAAGGTCTACGTAGTTGGAAGATTGGTTTGGTTGTCGCAATTGTGGTCAGCGTTTCGATTTACCTTTTCGCGGAACCAATTATGAGTTTATTTACTACCAATACCGAAATCATTGCGATGACGAAAGAATTGTTCTTACTTTCGATTTTCCTAGAACTTGGACGTGCGACGAATATTATCATTATTAGCAGTCTTAACTCAACAGGCGATGTTCGTTTTCCATTTATATGCGGACTTATCGTTATGTGGATTGTTAGTTTGCCGTTCTCCTATGTACTTGGTATCTCTGCTGGTCTTGGGCTTGTAGGTGTTTGGCTCGCCTATATTATTGATGAAGGCGTTCGAGCTGTTCTAATGTACCGAAGATGGCGCAGTAAAGTTTGGTCCCTAAAATCAGTCATATAAAGAAACGTCTCTTTGATTTTTTCGAAGAGGCGTTTTTGTATATGACAAAACTGTCATCTTCCTCTGTATATCGTCACCTAATTCGATGGTTCCATTTCTCTTTCCCCGCTATACTAGACTTATAAACAAATGAGAGGATAGATGAGAAATGTTAGATAAAAAAATTATTAGTGCGCTTAGTTATTTCAGTCTTTTCTTTGCCCCGGTCATTACTCCCGCGATTATCTGGTGTACAACAAAAGATAAAGAAATTCGGCATCATGTAAGATGGGCACTCCTCACACAGACAACTTTTGTCGCTGGTGTAGTTGTAATGATTTTACTTTACAACAATGTGCCATTTAGTACCAATAGTGCAGATACCATTAACTTTCTTGCCTTAGCTACTGTATTTTTTATCGTTTTTCTAAATGTATCGATACTCATTTTCAACTTGATTCGAGGAATTACACGTATCGTAAAGCATAGTGACGATAATTGGGCTAGATGTTAAGCTAACTTCCTAATTTATGCTATAATATAGTGTACTTTAGGAGGTTTTTTTGATGCGTTTTATTATTGCTTATTTATCGATTTTTGTTTTAGGAATTTTTTCTACGCTTTTAGTCGAAACAATCCTCTATGACAACGTTACGCCACAGCTTGTGTTTTCAGCGATACTTTTTGCAGCTCCTGTAATTTTAGTTGCTTCTACGTTAGGCGAAATTTTTTACGGGTTTAGCAAAAAAGCTAGTTACTTCACATTTGCTATATGGGGCTTCGCTTACGGGGTTGTTGCAGCAGTCATCATTTTAAGTATTATCCAAGTTTCTGGTATGCTCATTTCTGTTGGCGTATCCATTCTCGCAGGAGTTATCATGGCGCTACTTGCCATCATCTTCTTCTTTTTACGCGGTGGAAAATCTACCAGTGGAAAAGCCGCTACGAAATAAAAAAATGTCTATCCTAATTGATTCATTCAACTAGAATAGACATTTTTTTATTCTTCTTCAAACGCATGATGATTCAAATTAAAACGAATTGTCTCCAGCGGATAACCGTAAAAATCCTCGGTAAATTCCTCCACTTGAACAAACCCTTTCGCCTTATAAAAATGAATCGCTGTTTCGTTTCCTTTTTCGACGTTAACGAACATTGGTAATGGCACGTGAAATAGAGTCATTCCTACTTCTAAAAGTTCTGTACCAAGTCCGCGTTGTGTCACTTCTGGTAGTAAATAAAATGCTGCGAGTTCGCTCTTCCCCTTTTCAAGTTCAATAAAATTCGCAAATCCGATTACTTTGTCTGCTTGTTCCACAACAGCAAAAGGAGTCGCTGAAATACGATTATGAAGCGTCTCAACGTTATAAAACCTTTCCAAAAAATCGTCTTGTACATCGCCTGGAATTAAATCTTGATAGGTATGATGCCACGAAGTAATCGCTACATGCTGAATGGCTTCAGCATCCGAATTAGTTGCTTTCCTAATATGAAAATTCATCATCCATTCCCCTTTCACTTGCGCAAATTGATGAAACAGTTTATCTGACTTTACCCCTTTTTAACAAAAAGAATGCGCTAATTAAATAATTAGCGCACTGATTTTTTATTTTTCGATTTTAATATCTCCGGAACTTGTTTTCACCGTTACTCGGTTATCGGTATTTGAATCACTCGTTGGTGCTTTAACGCTACCTGAATTACTACTTGCTTCATAAATAGCTTTAAAATCACCCGGTAGATCAAGTTCAACTTCACCAGAATCTGTATTGATTTCGATGTTTTTTACTTGTTTGATAAAAGCTACATCGATATCACCTGAGCTTGTTTTTGCTGTTACATCATTCGTTATGCCTGCAAGTTCGATTGCTCCTGAGTTGGATTCCGCTTGTACTTTACCTTTTGTACTTGCATCAATGTCTCCGGAACTTGTTGTTAACACAGCTAGGTCAGTTACAGTGCCACTAGTCAACTCAATGTCTCCTGAATCGATGGCAATTTTAAGTTTCTTCGCTTTAACACCTGTAACATTCACATCGCCTGAACCACCATTTACTTCTAAATCACCTGTTAAATTAGTAAGGTCCGTCTGTCCAGAACCAGTTTCAACTGAGCTATTTGCTTTCATATTCGATAATTCCAAGTCCCCAGAAGAAGTAGCCATTTGAGCAGTATTTGCTTCCAAATTACTTACTTTTAACTCACCTGAGTTGGTAGAACTAACAAATTTCTTTACTTTAAAATCAGCTACATTGATATCCCCAGAATGAGATTTCACTTCTAAATCAGCTAATTTAGTATCTTTTGTTAAATAAACGGTTACTTTTTGTTGACCGTATGCGTATATTTTGCCAAAGCCGTTATACCAATCCTCTTCTTCAGGAACTGTAATATTAAAGGACGTTCCATCTTCCGAAACTGGATCTAATTTTTGAATGGCTTTTTTATCATTAGCAGAGTAATTACCTTTTAGTTCGATGTAATTTTTTCCATTTGTACTTTCTTTCCATTCAAACGTTACGTCGCGCTCGGAAGAAAAAGCAATGGAGTTAATACTTTCAGCTGATAAGTCCCACTGTTTTGTAAGTGGTTCACCTTTTTCTATCATATTACCTTTGTTCATCGTTAATGCTACACCGATAGCACCGATAATAAATAGTACCAAACCAGCGAAAAATAATTTTTTACTTAAGTGATGTTTACGCATTTTTTCCGCCTCCCTTTACCGCATATTTATGCCACTGGATAATCGCCATTGTTACTTTACTTGTAAGCTGAGTTAGCGCGTTTGCTACAAATAAAAGCATTAGCCCCAAACCTACAAGGCCAATAGAAACAAACATTTGATAAAATTCGAAATCAGCACCAAAAATAATTCCTACGCCAAGTATAACTGGTGATAAAAGGAACCCACCAACCGTCGCCCAAAGTGAGATAACCAAGGACCATAGCGAAACCATAATTGGAATGATAAGACAAATATCTAAGAAAAATAATCCGACACCTATTAAAATTTGTTTACTCACAGATCTATTTTCATTTTGATTTTTTCGCGGGACATAATAATAATCCATTTCTGCCGGTTCTTCACGAATACCACGTTCGCTGATTATATCCGCAGCAATTTCTTCTGGGCTCCCAAGGTCAAAAACGATTTGCTCCTCGCTTTTCCCTGCTTCAATCCCATTTCTAAAATGCTCCTGATAGTCCGATAGTAACTCTCTCCGTTCTTTCGGATCAAGCAATTCCAGTCGTTGGTTTAATTCATTGAGAAAATCTTGTTTATTCATTTACTGCATCCCCCTCTGTTAATAGCTTTGCCACACTGTCTGTAAAATTATTCCATTCAGAAATAAGTTCATTCAAGTAAATTTCTCCTTTTACTGTCAACTGATAATATTTTCTTGATGGACCTTCATTTGATTCTACTAAATAGGTAGAACAATATTCTTCTTTTACTAATCTTCTAAGTACTGGATAAATAGCACCTTCAGCTACTTCAATATATTTAGACACTTGATTTGCTAATTCATAACCGTAACAATCTTTCTTTTGAATTAAAAATAAACAGCAAAGTTCTAACACACCTTTTTTGAACTGTGGGTTAACCTCCATGCTAACTCCTCCATTCTGTTATATTGCACACTAGTAACAAGTATTCACTACTATATATTGTTCACTACCACTATAGTTTAACATACACTAGTGTTCATTGCAAGGTACTGGTTAGAAAAAATAGTATTGTTTTTTCAGGAAATAAATGTTAACCTATTTTAGTAAAAAGTTTACATTAAGGAGAGATATGTTTATGCGTGATCAGAAATTGAAATTTTTAGTCGTAGATGCTTTATTCGCAGTCATCATTGCTTTACTTGCACAAGTTGCTATCCCACTTGGTCCAATCCCCCTTACTGGGCAGACGTTTGCCATTGGGTTAGCTGCAACCATTCTTGGAGCTCGTCATGGTACAATATCTGTTTTAGTTTACATTGTTCTTGGCGCTGTGGGTATTCCTGTTTTCCAAGGTATGACAGCAGGAATTGGGATTCTTTTTGGGCCAACTGGCGGATTTATTGTCGGATTTATTTTTAATGCACTACTTACAGGTTGGTTGCTCGAAAAAACAAAATTCACTGTTCCTTATGCAATCGTTGCTAATATTTTAGGAGCCATCGTTACGTTAATTTTCGGGGTTTTATGGCTTAAAGTTAGCACTGGACTTGACTGGCCGACCGCCTTTTTAACAGGCATGGTACCTTTCATTATTCCAGGCATTATCAAAGCGGTTTTTGCGGCGTTATTAGGGATTCTCATTCGTGATCGTTTGATTAAAGCCAAATTACTTCGAGCATCCTAAGTCCCATTAATACACATTTTGAGTCTTCTCCTATATAATGATAATGATTAACACTGAGAAAAGGGGACTCGGTATATGTCATTACTGAATGAGGAAAATAGCTTTTACAACGTAGATTTACTCAATTTATTAAAAGATTCTAGTGAAGCAGTTCTTCCATATAAAAGAATTCGCTTTAGGCGCAACCAACAGATTTTAGCTGAAGGTGCGGAAACTGATTATTTCTACATCATTGAAGATGGTGTCGTTTCTATGAGTAAAAATACTTGTAAAGAAGATAGCATTATTAACTTCTTAGGTAAACAAGAATGTATCGGGCCGCTTACACTTCTTGGTGGTGCAAAATCACCAGTAAATTACACAACGATAAGTGAAGTGAGTGTTTATCAATTTGAACGTAAATATGTTCTTAATAAATTCTTAAGTTCACCAGATGTTTTTTGGCAGATGAATGCACTTATGCAAAGTATGGTTACACCTATGTTAGAACGGGAAGGTTACGTTAATCTCCCTTCTAGCGAGAAAGTTTTAGCGGGATTAATTGCTTGTGGGGAGAGATTTGGAAGAATCGAGTCGGATGGTTCTTGTTTGATTCCCTATTATTTCACCCAAAAAATCTTGGGAAATTATCTAAATTTAGCTCGAGCTTACGTTGCAACTAACCTGCGAAAGCTCGAAGAAGATGGCATTATTGCGCTTTCGCCAAAACCTTGGCGTGTTAATAATTTCGAGATTCATAAGCAAAAACTAAAAGAAAATCACGAACCTTACATATGAGTGCAAAATGAATACTTTTTTCTAATTGTATTTCGTAAAAATATGCATAATAAAAAGAAGCTATCAAACTAAGATAGCTTCTTTTTTATTAACTATTTTTACCAATAAAGAAAAATGTTGCGATTGCGCCGATACCTTGAACGATGAAGAAAATCGCAACGACAAGGACGATACCAATTGCGGAAACAACTGGATTGAATAGAGCGATAAAACCAACAATAATGCCGATAATACCGATTGTTAAAATCCAGCCCCAGCCTTGTACGTTGTTTTGTTTGGCAGTGAATGCGCCAATTGTACGCATAATACCAGCAAATAATACCCACATACCGAAAAGTAATACGAGTGTTAAAGTTCCGTCAAATTCATTAAATAATAGCAAGAAACCTAGTAAGATGGATAAAATCCCGTCAGCTAGTACCCAGCCAGAAACATTTTGTGATTTTCTGTCTGAAAAGTAAGAGATTGTGTGGAAAATACCAGAAATCAGTAATAAGAAACCAAACATTAATGTCGAGGTTAATAATGAAATTCCTGGATGGAATAAGAACCAAACCCCTAGTATAATCATTGCAATCCCCGCTAATAAAACAAGAATTCGTGTAAAAGTCTTCATTTTTTATTTCAACTCCCCTTTGTTTTTTCTAATTCAACCCCATTTTTAATGAAATATAATTAGTCTTAACTATAATAGCCTAAAAAATGGATTTAAAACCTTTTAAAAAAATTTTTTCTTTCAAAAAAAACGTCGTTGTCACAAATTCAACACAAAAAGTACTAATTTTAGACTTTTTCAGCACATAGTTGACAATTGATGGCATCCAGCGTAATATATAACTTAATTTAATAGTATTTTCTTATCACGAAAGGTGGAGGGACTGGCCCTTTGAAGCCTTAGCAACCGGAATTTATTTTCACGGTGCTAATTCCAGCAGTATATTCTGAAAGATAAGTCGGAAATCCAAGTTTAGGAAACTCTATCCTCTCTGGCGGCTTATATACTGCTAGGGAGGTTTTTTGATGGAAATTACTGATAAATACATATTAAAGAGGAGTGGATTTTATGAGTAATGAGTATAAATTCGAAACAATTCAAGTACACGGCGGACACACACCGGACGGAGATACGCATTCTAGAGCCGTACCAATTTATCAAACGACGTCATACACATTTGATAGCCCGGAACATGCCGCAGCCTTATTTGGTTTACAAGAAACTGGAAATATTTATACACGAATTATGAATCCGACTACAGCTGTTTTAGAAGAACGGTTAACGCTACTTGAAGGCGGTATTGGTGCGGTTGCAACTGCTTCTGGGATGGCTGCTATTACTTACTCTATTTTAAATATTGCGGGTTCTGGAGATCATATCGTCGCAGCCGCAACACTCTATGGCGGAACGCACACGCTATTTTCCCATACGTTTAAAACTTTTGGGATTGACGTAACGTTTGTTGACCCTAATGAACCTGAAAATTTTGAAAAAGCGATTAAAGATAATACGAAAGCTGTTTTTATAGAAACAATTGGGAATCCTGATATTAATATTGTCGATATCGAAAAAGTAGCAGAAATTGCGCACGCATCCGATATCCCGCTCATCGTTGACAACACATTCGCGACCGCTTATTTGAATCGCCCGTTTGATTTTGGCGCAGATATCGTCGTTTACTCGGCAACAAAATTCATTGGTGGTCACGGGGTTGCAATTGGTGGTGCGGTTATTGACTCAGGTAAATTTAACTGGGCAAATGGCAAATTTCCAAAGCTAGTGGTACCAGATGATAGCTACAATGGTTTGTCTTATACAAATGACGTTGGCGCGGCGGCTTATATTACCAAACTACGCGTCTCACTCCTTCGTGATACTGGCGCAGCACTTTCTCCGTTCAACGCCTTCTTACTCATTTTAGGCCTAGAAACACTATCCTTACGCCTTGAGCAACACGTGAAAAATGCGAAACAAGTTGCCAATTTCTTAAATGACCATCCAAAAGTAGCTTGGGTAAATTATCCAGGTTTGAGCGACAACAAATACCACGAATTAGCCCAAAAATATTTACCAAAAGGACCTGGCTCCATTTTCACATTTGGGGTTAAAGGTGGCTACGAGGCTGGTAAAAAAGTGATTGAATCCGTGGAATTATTCTCGCATTTAGCGAATGTTGGTGATGCAAAATCGCTTATCATCCACCCAGCTTCCACGACCCATCAACAACTAAGCGAAGAACAACAATTAACAGCTGGCGTGAAACCAGAGTCCATTCGCCTATCTATCGGAATCGAAAATGCCGATGATATTATCCAAGATTTAACGAAAGCATTAGAGCAAATTTAGGAGGAAGTGAAGAGAAGTGACCTTACAACAAAAAGAACTATTTCAAAAAAGTCCTCTTCTACTTGAAAATGGAGAAACATTAAGCCCTGTTTTAGTCGGCTATGAAACATACGGGACACTTTCCGCCTCACGCGATAATTGCATTTTATTAGAACACGCCCTTACTGGGACGGCACATGCGGCGAAACATTTTGAGAGTGACGCTCCTGGTTGGTGGGATGATTATATTGGTCCGGGGAAAACGATTGATACAGACAAATATTTTCTGGTTTGCACCAATGTATTTGGTGGTTGTAGTGGCACGACTGGACCTTCTTCGATTAATCCAAAAACTGGCGAGCCTTTCCGCTTACAGTTTCCAGGTTTTTCGATTAAAGATATTATTAAAGTGCAGCGTGAACTTTTGGAGCAACTTGGGGTTACGCGAATTGTTTCAGTGATTGGCGGATCGATGGGTGGTATGCAGGCGACGGAATGGGCGATTGATTATGCCGATATCACGGATAGCATTATCAATATCGCCTCCCCGCTTGCTGCTGGGCCTGATGCGATTGGTTACAACTTGATTATGCGCATGGCGATTTTGAACGACCCTGACTTTAATGGGGGCAACTATGTTGGTCAACCTGAGGGCGGACTTGCTACTGCGCGAATGGTTGGGATGATGACTTACCGGACGAGCGAACTTTTCTCGAAACGCTTTGAACGTTTCACTGTCGCCGAGTCTTCTCCTGCCGCTTTCTCAAAAGAGCATTTTCAAATTGAATCGTATTTGCAATATCAAGGGGATACTTTTGTCGAGCGATTTGACGCGAATAGCTACTTATATTTAACAAAGGCAATTGATTTATTCGATGTTACTGCTCCCGCGAAAGACGATTTGCCTGCCTTTGCGAAAATTAAAATTCCGTATTTGCTCATTGGCATCACGACAGATCAACTTTTCCGAATTCATGATTTGCGCCGCGGTTACGAGCTTTTAAAAGAATGGGATGTGCCGGTTACTTATCATGAAGTGGCCTCCGAATACGGTCATGACGCTTTTCTAGTTGAAAAAGAAGTGCCGAAATTCGAACCGCTCATTCGGTCATTTTTAAGTAATTTACCTGTTAAAAGTATATAAAAAAGAGACCTCGGAAAATTTCCGGGGTCTCCTTTAATTAGTCTTTATAAATTGATTTCGTTCGGTTAAGCCAAGCATAGCCGAGTCCGATAACAAGGCCTCCACCTACAAAATTCCCAAGTAAAGCAAGTACTAAATTGACGGTCACATTGCCCGCTGTCATTGCAGCAAGTGTTCCACCAGAAGCGAAAAATGCTAATGAGAAAGAGGAGAAGTTGGCGATAACGTGCTCAAATCCTAAGAATGCAAAGATGAAAATAATGAAAATCATCGCAATGACTTTACCAGCATCATCTTTCATTCGAAGTGTACAAAGCACGGCCGTATTTACAACAATATTGGCGAAAATACCTTCTACAAAAATTTGTAGTGGCGCTTTTTCAAGCTTACCGCTAACAGCAGTAAATAAGAAATGGTCAGCAGGTAAATTATGGAAAACGGATGTTAGGGAAACTAAGTACCCGGCAAGAATTCCACCCAATAAATTACAAACAATACATAAAAGCAAAATTTGTAATGCTTTTCCTGGTTTAACAATTTTTTGATAAACACCAGTTGTCATATACATCATGTTAGAAGTACCAAGCTCAGCATTCATATAAATAATCATAACGAGCGACCAACTAAACATAAATGCATACGTGATTTTACCAAGTCCTGGAGCGAAATGATCAACTTTATCACCAATCATTACAGCGACCGCAGTCCCTAGTGTCAAGAATAAACATGCTAACATCGCGCGCACGATATAACGAAGAATACTATTATTTACTAAATCAATTTTTTTGCGCGTACTATAATCAATTTTCTGCATTAATGGACTACTTTCCACATCCAAATTATTTCATCTCCAAACAAAAAATTTTCTTGTGAAATTCACAACTTGTTTATTGTAGCATGTTTTTAATTTGATGCAAATAGTTTTCAGAAAATAAAAATGAGTTAAGCGTTACCATCTTGAATTTTTTTCTATCTGGGTGTTTTATGTTGTTAATTTCCCCGTTTTCACACTCTTAAAACACAAAAAACGAGAACAGATTTCTCTGTCCTCGTTTGAAATATTTTTATTTACTAAACCAATGTTTTTTAGCAGAATCTTTTGCTTTTCCTTCTGTTTCTTGTGCGCTTTTGATTTCTTGAGCTACGATAGCTTCATCCATACGTTGCACACGCCCGTGTAACTCATCCATTGCTACGTCGTTTACATTTGCTAATTCTTGTTCTGTCGCAATAAGGATGACACCTGTAGAACCTTCTGGAATTGTTTTTAATGTTCTTTCAAATACATTTAAAGCATCTTTCACTTCGCCAGCATCTCGCATGGAACCAACGATTGCGCCGACCATCCAACCAATTAAAATACCAAATGGACCGCCTAAAATACCAATTAACATACCAATAAGGCTATCTTTCATATTTTTATCGGCACCAGTAAAATCAAGAAAATCTTGTGCAACAAGTTTATTTCCTGGCTCATGTTTTACAACCGCCATTTGATAACCAATGATTTTGCGTTCTTGGTGTAATCTTTTCATTTCAGAAAAAGCTTGGTAAGAAATACTTTCTTCATCGAAATTCATAATTAACACTGTTTTTTCTTTTTTCATCTGTTGTACCCCTCTCGCCTCATAAAGTATTATATTCAGATACTATTTATCGTACCTATCTTTCATTTTACTCGCTCTCTCATGTAAATAGCAATTAATAGCAATGTCAAGATAAAATAACTACTTTTTACAGACCTTTTTTACCAATAAAAGGGAAAAATTTTGACGTTTTGTTCGCATATGCTTGAAAATCCGCTCTGTCTTGATATTTTTTTTCAAGTAACGGAACACCGGAAACAAATAGTAATAATAAAGTGATAACAATCGGGCTAGTAATCAGCCAGAGATCATTTAATTGCGTATAGGCAACTAAAAATACACCCCACCAACTAAGTGCTTCACCAAAATAATTTGGATGCCGTGTGACTGACCAAAATCCAGTTGTTAATAATTTGCCTTTATTGGCTGGATTTTTCTTGAAGTTTTCTAATTGCAAATCGCCACCGACTTCAAAAATAAAGCCAATAATCCAGATAACAATACCGAGGATTTGCCACCAAGCGAATGTCGCTGTTTCATTAGCAAAACTATGTGTAATCGGTAAAGCAATAATAAATAATAAAACACCTTGCAACACGAAGACATTTAAGAAGGCTTTCAAATTAACTAATGTCGTTCCCCAGCGTTTGCGCATATTAACGTAGCGATAATCTTCTGGTTTGTTCCAATTCCGGCGCGCTAAATGCCAAAACAAACGGACACCCCAAATCGTCACTAAAACAAGTATGGTTATACTTTGCGCTGTCATGCTAAATGTCGTTAAAAATCCAGTCCATGCTACAACAACAAAGCCGCCGCCCCACGCAATATCAACGAGCGAATATTTTCCTTTTATTTTTGAAATAATAAACCAGAGTATAAAGTAAACAAGTAAAGCGAGTGCTACTGTCCAATACATCATATCGTTTCCTCCTTTTTAATCCCCGCAACTGCGACACTTCCGAGTCCAGCACTAATCGCAATGGCTGCCGAACTATCCACTAAGTAGCTGATTTCCCCGGTTTCTTTTTCAAGTTGCTTCTGCCAAATTGCCGCGGTGTCTCTTGAAGAAACATGTGTAATCGCCAGCTCTTTCAGCTGTAATTTTGCTATTTTTTTAATGATTTTTTTCATACTTTGCTTTTGGCTAAACGATACGCCTATCAATTTGCCATCCCCGGACTCGTCCAAACTCACAATCGGATAGAGTGATAATTTCTGCGCAAGCTTTCCTAACACTCGTGGAATTCTGCCAGACTGGACCATCGGCGACAAATCTGCAACCGCCACATAAATAAAGGTCCGCTCAATCATTTGTTCCACTTCGGGATAAATAGATTCCCATGATTTACCTGATTCCACTAGTTCTACTGCTTGTTTCACTAAAATTCCTTGCGCGACCGAATTTAATTTAGAATCAATTACACGTATCCAGTCCGAGGACAACTCCCGCGCTTTTATCCGCTGTTTGATTAATTGATAAGTTCCGCTTAATTTCGCCGCAACGGAGATAACAAGCACATGTTCATATTTGTGTTCTAAAAAAGATAACAAGGCATCCACCGTACGGATTGTTGGCTGGGCTGTACTCATTTTCGTTTGTTTTCTTAATTTTTCTTGCATCATGTTTGGGCCAACCGTCAATTTATCAAGAAAATTCTCTTCTCCAGCTAAAATATTCATCGGTAATACATGTACTTGGTGCTCCAGTAAAAATGCTTCTGGTAAATCGGCTATCGAATCGGTCACTATAGCAATCTTTGCGCGAGGCTTTTTTGTGACTTCATATTGCAGACGCATATCATCTACTTTTTGATACGTCATCACGCCGTATGCTGCCATGAGGCTTAAAACTTCTTTTGGTTCATTTGTGTGGATATGGATTTTTATTTGTTTCTCATTACCTGCAATTACTAAGGAATCCCCTTTAGCTGCGAGAATTTCCTGTAAATGTTGATGTGAAATAGTCGCTTGTTTAATAATAAATTCCGAGCAATAACGATATTTCGGCTCGCTTGTTTCAACATGCCTATGTTCCGCTGTTTGCTCTACTTCCGTAAAACGAACGGGGTCAGAAACCGCCTTACCACAATAAGCATTTGTAAGCCCGGTGATAAAGTAATAAAACCCTTTCGCACCAGAATCCACCAACCGGTTTTTCCGTAAAATTGGCATTTGAAATTCGGTATTAATTAATGCTTTCTCCGCAACTATTTGTGCATTTAAAAGCGATTGCTGGAAAGAACGCTCCTGCTCATACGTCCCAGCAAGCTCCTCTGACCAAGCCTTCATCACAGACAAAATAGTCCCTTCTTTTGGATCCAACAAGGCTTCATAAGCTTTATGCACCGCATTTTGAAACGCTTGAACTAATCCATCAAAAGTCGATTCAAGGTGGTGATAACTTTCCGCAACAGCATTTAAGTATTGCGCAAAAATCATCCCTGAATTGCCACGAGCACCGATGAGCGCCGCGCTAGCTACTTCCTCTAGCAATTCCTTCGTTGAATATTCTCTCGGGGAAACATGATCAATGATCGCTTGCATTAAAGAAGCTAAATTACTACCCGTGTCGCCATCCGCTACAGGAAAAACATTTATTCGATTAAGCTCGTCTTTTTTACTAATTACTTCAGCCGCCCCGTTTAGCATACTTTGTAATAGACGTTTGCTTTCTGACTCCATCATTAGGAACCTGCTCCCGAGAAGAAATGCAGATTAATAAAGTAAACAATCACTGAAGTCACAGTTGTCACAGCCGTTCCCCAAACGAGATCAATAATGGTCATCGTAATCGGCCAATCTTTAAGTGTCGCCAAGTTCGTCAAATCATACGTCGCATAACAAACTAGACCAAACAACGCGCCTGCTAAAATGGTGTAACCTAAACTTCCTTTTTCTGTCCCAGGAAGTAAAACGAAGAAGGTAACACCAACGACATAAATAAAGTAAAAAATAACTGCTGGAGCAAGTTTTACATCCCCCATTAAATCCCCAATAAATTGTTGATACATTTTTTTAGAAGCTACGAGTAACCAAAAAAGATCAAAAATCAAGAAAACTACTGCACTCGTTAGAAATAGCTTTAAAAATTGCGCCATTGTGATTCCCCCTTATCACTTGATAAATGAATTTTAACATACCCAGGTTCTTACTCCTAGAAGGTTGCTCAAGACTTATACTTTGTGAATACTGCCACAAAAAAATCAATCATTTAATTAAATGATTGACTCATTATCTATATATTTCCCCTAGAATGCTCTTTGCTAAACTCGTAGCGTGCAATGGCTAATTTCCGTCGTTCTTTATGGTCAACTATTGGAAATGGATAGTCTTTTCCTAACAGCAAGCCATGCTCTTTCTGCTCAGTTTCTGACATTTTTTCTGGTTGATGAATATATTTATCAGGTAGATTCGCTAACTCTTTTACATATTTTCGAATAAATTTCCCAGTCGAATCAAATTTTTGTGATTGTGTCGTTGGGTTGAAAATCCTAAAGTATGGCACCGCATCCGTTCCAGTCGAAGCCGCCCATTGCCAGCCACCAATATTACTCGCAGGATCATAATCAATCAGCATTTGTTGAAAATACTTTTCGCCAAAACGCCAATCAATCAGCAAATCTTTTGTTAAAAAGGACGCCGTAATCATTCTTAGTCGATTATGCATCCAACCAGTTTCTTTCAACTGGCGCATCGCCGCATCAACGAGCGGGAAACCAGTCTTCCCTTCTTGCCACGCTTTGAAATATTCACGGTTATTTTCCCATTCAATAAAACGATAATTTTCTTGGATCGGCTCGTTTTTTTGGTTAGGAAAAGAAACGTAAATCATATTATAAAAGTCGCGCCAACACAGTTCTTTTTCAAATGTAGCTCGTCCTTCTGTTGCTTCTGTTTCTTGAAGTGTCTGCCAAATCGTCCGAATCGAGATTTCCCCCGTTCGTAAATAACGTGATAAATGGCTTGTTTTATCCAGTTCCGGGAAATCTCTCGCTTTGTCATAGTCAGCAACATCGTGTTTAATAAAATTCGCAAGTCTCGTGTTCGCTGCTCGTTCACCAATATCTAATATCGGTAAATCGCTAGTCATTTCCGCAAATTGTTCTTCATATTTCAGAAACAAGCTTTCTTTCCGGATATTCTCATGCTTTAAAGTCACTTTGAACGGCGTTTCTTTTATTTCTTCGCGCCATTTTTTATAATAAGGGGTAAAAATTTTATAGTATTCTGTTGGAGATTTCTTTACTTCTTCCGCTGAATGAAGATAGCTATCGTGGAAGGCTTGAACCTCGATTTTTTGTTCGTCAAAGAACGCTTGCGCCGCCTCATCCCGCTTTGCTCCGTATCCTGTTTCATCACGGTTGAAATAAACTTTATCCCAGCTTGGTAGCGTATCTTTAAGTTGTTGGAAGCATTCTATCGGTTCACCAAACATGATTTGTAAATGCGCAGTTTTATCGATTTCTTGCTTAAAATGAGCCACACTTGCAAAAAAAGCTTGGTGGCTAGGACTTCCTGTGATGAACTGTGCTGGATTTACTTGAAATAACAAAAGCAAATCGTCCTCTTTACAAGCATGATAGAGAGCTTTATTATCGTTTACTCGAAGATCTCTCCGAAACCACATTACCGAAGTCATTTTCTTCCACCTTTCGCAAATTACTTAACGCTATTATACGAGAAACTAGTGTATTTAGAAAACAATGGGCTTATAACATGAAAAAACCTGTTAACTTTTGCTAACAGGTTTTTACGGAGCATCCGTCAAAGTCCACTCGATTGTTGTTTCATAGCTTTCATCCACATAAGCCTCCGCTGCATCAACTTCTACCAAAATCCCTTGGTCTTCTGCCCATTCTATCGGAACAATCATCTCACTAGCTGACTGCGATTCAAAAATGGTGATTGGTTCAGCGGAAAGAATTTTTTTCGCTCCAGTATTATCAATAAAAATGAGCCCATTTGGCAAAGTATGCGCCGAATTTGTCGTGGATGTCAGCGGTGTTTTAACGGTTGCTGTTACGCTAAATTTGCCGCCTGAGCCCCTTGAATCAAGCACAGATAAATCAAAGTCAGCGTTTCGTTTTGCGATATTTTTTTGTTGATTAAGCTCCATTGTTTCGAAGGAAATCGTTTCTGGCACATGATTAAATTTAAGCTCACCCGTAACCTGAATCGCAATCTCTTTCGTTAATCCGTCAATTTGTATCGTTGCCGCATAGGTGCCTGTCTCTTTTTTCAAATTGGTGCTAGCTACTTTCAACTCCGCGCTTAAGTCCTCACCAGTTTCGATATTGAAAGCTTTTGCACCCGATTTGCTTAAAATGAATTGCTCCAGTTCGGCCTCATTGAGCTCGATAATATCTTTTACATTTACCGAAAAGTCCGCCGCTCGTAATGCTTTGCCATCTTGTATCTCTGTTTCATCATCTTTAATAAAAACGGGTACACGGATATCCACGTAATTTTGTGCCTTATCTTCTAAGCGAACAATGGCTTCTGTGGGTCCAAATACATTAGTATCGGGCGCGCTTTGTAAAGTAGTTGTAACTCCCGCTCCAGATGTATTATCGGAATGATCATAAATATTTGTTACTAATTCGGCTACATCTGGAAAGGGATCTCCAAGTTGGATAATTTGAGTAACAGCCTCACCACTTGGCGGAGTCACATCTTCTACAGTTATATCGTCTAATGTTATCCTTTTTTGGTCTTGTTTAATGGTTGTAGTCAATTTAATGTAAGGCTTGATAAAACCATTTGGAATAGCAATTCGATAAGTTCCCGCCTCATTTGCCGGTCCTTCTAAAACCTTATTTTCCCCATTTTCTGTGTATGAAATACTTATAAAAGCGTTTGGTGTCGCTGTTCCTGTAATTTCATTATCTGCGTCTGTCACTGGATTTATCGTTCCTTCAAGTCGCCCCATTGCAATCATTCGCGCGGTGTTTTGATTAAAATTAGTCGGCGTCATCCCCGCATTCGTTGACAGAATTTTTGTCGTTGTCCCTGTGTACGTCAAACTCCCCGTCACATTTTCCCCATTTGGCAAACTAAAACTTTGCGATGCCAAATCCGTTCGATCAATGGTTCCAACCGTATCCCAGTAATTCACCATTTGCGCATTTAAATTAAAGGTGTTCGCATAAGGCCAGTAAAACATCGGCGTATTTGAATTTGTCGTAATTAAAAAGCTCCGAGGATCATTTATATCTAACTTCGCCGTCGCATTATAAAACTGGATAATATAGCCAGTTCCGCCTGTTTTATTCAAGATAAAGCGGGCATCAGGACTTACGGTAATATCATCTGCCACCCATAGAAGTGGATTCCCGCCAGCAGTTTTTGTCATAGTTACATCCGCACCTGACGCGATTTTAACAGTTCCGCCCGGTGTGTCTCGGAAAATATTATTGTTAGAAGTAATAGCTAACTTCGCATTCTTTTTCACATCTATGTCAATTGGTTTTGCCCCTGAACGATAAAACATCCCTGTCCCATTAGAAAGTATCGTCACGTCTGCATTTTCTTCCACTGTAAAAGTGTTTACCTCAGCCGTTCCACCACCGAACCAAAAAGCACTATTCGCATTCGAACTTGCGTGATTGATATTCAACTTACCGGAAACGCTCACGCCTTTAATTTCCGCGACTTCATTTGGTGCCGCAGAACCAGATACAACGGACGCTATTGTTATATCATTGGTTCCTTTAAAATTCGCCGTTCCATTCAAATTATATATCATTTGCGGACCTTGATAGTGAACATTTTCATAGTTTTGTACGACGTTTTTTGCAGCCCCATAAACCGAAATCGTCCCATAATAATTTTTCCCCACAACATTAATATCTCTTAAAGTTGTCTCTTTTGCACCTGTGTTGGTATTAACTGTAATCACGCTGCTCTGGGCACCAGCTGATGCCATTGTTTCTGTCAAAGTATGTATTTCACCTGTTGCTGGATTTTTTCCTGATAAAGTAAATGTCTTTTTCGTCGCTGGGATGATAATTCCACCCGATAATTCAACATCTGCACCTAAATACACTGTATCTATTCCATTATCTTCGGAAATAGCTGTTTTTAATTCTGTAAAATTAGTCACTATCGCTTCATTTGATGCTAAGTCCCTACTCCCATTTTCCGCTGCTACCACTATTTTAAAACCAAGAAAAAGAGCCGCAATGGTCAATACAAGTATTAATTTTTTGAAAGCCAATTCGCCAGCTCCTTTCTTTATTTTTCTTGTTTTTGTCTTCGTTTTCTTATAACCAAAATGATGATTAGTGCTATAAGAACTACACCTGCAGCAATCGCAACGTAAAGCCATGTGTTCGTTTTCTCTAAGTTTACTGCTTCTTTATTTAAGTTTTGTCCTTCTTTACCAATGGTGAACGCTTCGTCCCAAGTCCAGGTTTCCACGCCATTCGTTGCAGTCATTTTTAATCTGTATTTACCTTCTTTTAAAGGTTGATTTTCCAAGTCAATCCCAAAATCAAAATTGGAATTTGGCGCCATTTTCATATTCGCTTTCTTTGTTTGGTAAAGTAATTTATCCGAATTTTGTTGATAGACTTTTGCATCAATACTTAGATTTTCCAGTATGACTGGTTGGTCGTTCTGTAATTTGGCAACTATCGCTGTGTGATAGTTAAGGAGTGCCGGTTTGATACTTAGTAAATTCATATGTGGTTTGACTTGTTTGTCGGTTTCAGCTAGTTGCATGCCGACAATATAGGAATATTCATTTTTTAAGGAGACACCTTTTGTTTTTTTCGTCTCGTTAGTATTTTTCTTTTTAAATTCTACTGCGCCCAATACAACGCCATCAATCGATTCAGCAGGCATTTCAATCATCACTTGGACGGTCTTTTTGCCATCTACTGGTATCGTTAGGAGTTTTTGGTCGTCTGGAATTTTAGCTAGTTCTGGAAGTGGATATTCTAAACTTTTATCTTTTTTCGTAAGATCATTTTTGGTGTAATCAATGACACCAGTTCGATTGGTGGATGCGTAGTTGATTGCTGCTTCCACTTGAATTTCTTCATTTGAACTATTCATTACATCAATGTTTACTGTTTGTTTTTGTTTCGGCTGCATTTTTAGGTCAAAATAAGTTTGTCTTTTATCTATTTGATTGGCGGGGATATGAGCTTGAACGGAATAACCGACGTCTCCTTCTGCCGCCTGTGCTTCTGCAAAATTGCTACATGTAACTAATAACGGAATAATGAACAATAAACTAAGAAAACTTTTCTTCAATTAAACCTTCCTTCCATCGTTTTTAATAAAAATTTGCGTCTAGAAGTGAATTCTAAACGCAAATTTTTTAAACTCCTGGCGCGTCAGATAATGTCCATGTAATAGTCGCTTCATGGTCTCCAAGTGTTGCGCTTCCTGCTGGTATCGTTAATTGAACATTGTTGTTTAAACTAGCTGTATCATTCGGTGTAGCACCAAACCAACGATTAATCCATGTTCCCATGCCTTCCGATTCTTTTGCCGAAACAACACTCACAATCGAAGTTCCATCTGTTGGTAATTCAACTGTTTGAGCAGCAGTTGGTGTCGTTGCTGTGTTGCTAGCAGATGCTGTTTCTCCGTTTTTAAATGATAGTGTCGCTCCTGATAGGGAAGCTGCACCGTCTTCATTTTGAAAAGCGGTTGCGGTTGCTGTCACTTTCCAACCAGCTCCAGTTCCACGACGGTCAGATATTTGGATAAACGGTTTTCTTGATGTGGAGGAGTAGCTTTGTTCCGTGGATGATACTTCATGTTCTCCAAAATTAACAGATGACACATAATCCAATGTTAAAGAACCAGTATTTCCAGTTCCAGGATCAGTTGGATTACTTGGATCTAGCGGGTCAATCGGTTTCGTTGGATTTTCCGGGTCAACCGGGTTAACTACTCCCGTCCCAGCTTTAAATTTAACTGTTGCTTTTGAATCTCCCTCAGAAGTTACTGCAAAAGCAGCCGGTGCAAAAAGTGTGACTGAACTTATGCCAATTAATCCTACAATTAATGTTTTTTTGATAATCAATTTTTGTTTCCCCTTTCCTCATACACTGGCTTCATATTATGATGAAAAATGCGTCAATTCAATGTACAATTTATTAAAAAAGAGAAAAAAATTATATTATAAATCTATTTTCGTAATATATATTACATAAAAATCGCACTATTACTACTCTCACCTTGTAAAGAGAAAAATTATGTCTTTTTTGTGAACATTAGTTTTAACACAACAAAAAAACACTATTAGCAGAAAAATATTTTCTAACTAATAGTGTTTTTATTTTATAATTCTTTTTCTTCTGTTGGTGATTCTACATATTCACTTTCAGGTTGTTCCCCGTAAAGCCCAGAGATTCGTTTGAACCAAATAAATACATGCGTTACGATGACTTTAAGTACCGCATAACCTGGTACTGCGAAGATAACACCCAGTACACCGAATAGATTTCCAGCTACTAAAATAACGAATAAAATCGTGATTGGATGTACTTTTAGCGTTTTACCCATGACTTGAGGAGAAATAAATTTACCTTCAAGTAATTGAACGACACACCAGACTATGATTAATTTAATTAATAACCAAGGTGAAGTAACAATCGCGATAATAATCGCTGGTGTAATCGCAATTGCTGGTCCTAAATAGGGGACAATACTAGTACAAGCTGCAATAATAGCAAGTGTTAATGCATATGGTAGACCGATAATTAAATAACCGATAAATAGCAAAATACCAATACACAAACTTACAATAATTTGTCCACGAATATATGAACTAATTTGGTGGTTTGCTTCACCAAGTACTTGGCGAGTATGCGCACGACCATTTACTGGTAACATTTTTAGTAGGAAGTCGGGTAATTTTTTTCCATCTTTTAACAAGTAGAATAAAACAAGCGGCGTAGTTACAATCGCTAAAACAACCTCTGTTACCGTTCCAACAATACTACCAATACTTGAAATAGCACTATTAATTACAGATGTTCCTTTTGTGGAAAGAGTCTTCATGATATCGCTCATGTTCGTATTTAATTTATCTTTTATTTGATCAAATAAGCTCGAGCGACTGAACTCATCAAATTTCTGTGTGATTTGGTCCCAATACCCCGGGAATGATTTGAACAAGCTAACAATCTGATCTTTCACAGCTGGAATGACAAAACTAAATAGTAGAATGAGTAAACCGATAATCACTAAGTATAGTAATGCAATCGCCCAACCTCGCTTCCACTTATGTTTCTCTAACCAATCAATGATAGGATTAAATAAATAGTAAGATATCCCAGCTAAAATGATTGGTGCAGCAACGGTTTTAAGAATTACCATTAACGGATCAAAAATAAAGGCAATCTTAGTTAATACATAAATATCAAGTGCTACTAAAAGAAAAATTAGTAACCCTAACACAAATTTGTTTTCTATAAAAAATTGTTTAAACTTTGTGAATGACCCCTTCACTTTACCACCCTCTTTTGTCTAAATTTATTTTCGTTTGGTACTATTATATAGATTAATACCCTCGTTCTCATTAAATTACCCATAAATTTGGAAAAAATCAGACGCAAGTTGTATTTTAGCCTTGGATTAAGCCGTCTGGATCAAGTTCAAGTAAGGCGTGAGCAAAGTAGAAATGATAGTCTGCTTGGAATTTCTCAAATAATTGAGCCCCTTCTTTTTGGTACATAACTAATGGATCTTGTTGTCCATATGCTCGCAAGTGGATACCTTCGCGTAATTGTACCATTGCGTCCAGATGCATAACCCACATTTGGTCCATTAAATTCAAATAGACTTCTCGTTCTATTGCAGCAATCGTCTCAGCTGGGAATTTATTGCGTTCTTTTTTATGCCAAGATACGATTTCTTCTACCACTTCTCTCGGATCCATCAGCGTTACTTGATCAAAAGAAATAGGGAATTTCGTGCCGCCGAGCAATTCTTTTTGACGTGAATAATAAATTTCTAACTCTTCTTCCGGAATATCACTTGGATGGATAAATGAATATTCGGCAACTTCACGTAGAATTTTTTCGGAAGAGACTCCAAGTTTATTTCTTTCTAATAATAAATCGCGTTCTTTATATACCATTTTGCGTTGTAAATCGATTACTTCATCGTAGGAAAGCAAATCTTTACGAATATCGTAGTTTGCTCCTTCTAGGCGTTTTTGTGCATCCACAACGACAGCATGAATTTTCCTTGAATTAACTGGTTTCCCATCACGTGGTGCTTTGCGTTTAAGTTTCGTGGAAAGTTTCTCCCAGCTCTTACTTTCAAATTGTTCTAATAAATCATCTTCTAAAGAAATCATAAACTTACTGAAACCAGGGTCACCCCGTCGTCCAGAACGTCCCATTAGCTGTAGATCTATCCGACGGCTCTCATGGCGCTCCGTTCCAATTACAGCTAGTCCGCCAAGCTTATGTACATCTGGATCCAGCTTGATATCTGTCCCCCGACCAGCCATGTTCGTTGCTAAAGTTACCATTCCGCGTTTCCCAGCTTTGGCAATTATTTCCGCTTCTTGGGCATGGTTTTTCGCATTTAATACTTGGTGGGGAATTCCAGCAGCGTCTAATAAGCCACTGATCCATTCATTACTTTTAATAGAAGAAGTTCCTATTAAAGTTGGCTGTCCTTTTTCATAGCGCCATGATACTTCATACACAATCGCACGACCTTTTTCCTTTTTCGTATAGAAAATATCATCTTGCATATCTTCCCGATTTACACGTAAATTGGTGGGGATTACTACGACATCCATGTTATAAATTTGACGGAATTCTTCTTCTTCGGTTTTAGCCGTTCCTGTCATTCCAGAAATTTTCTTATACATCCGGAAGTAGTTTTGAATTGTAATTGTTGCTAGCGTACGTGATTCTTCTTTAACTTCCACGCCCTCTTTTGCTTCGATTGCCTGATGGAGTCCGTCATTAAAGCGCCGGCCTGGAAGCGCACGACCAGTATGTGGATCGATAATTAATACTTCATCATCAAGCACCACATAATCTTTATCTTTATGCATCAAGAAATGAGCTCGCATTAAAAGCATCGTAATTCTAAGTTCTGACTGCGCCTCTGCGGAATAAAGTGATTCGACACCCCAAAACTTCTGGGCTTTCTCAATTCCAGCATCATTCAACCAAACAAAGCGTTTATGTTCTTCCATCTCATAATCATCTTTCATCATCTTCTTCACAAGCTTATTCGCTGTATGATAAAGGGACAAATCTTCTTCTTTACGGTCAGAAATCAGTAGGGGCGTTCTCGCTTCATCTATTAAAATTGAATCTGCTTCATCTATTAAAACAAAATCAAGTCCACTTTGTACTTTATCTTCTTTTTGGCGTACCATATTGTCGCGTAAGTAATCAAAACCAAATTCAGAAGCCGTTCCATAAATAACATCTGCTGTATAAATGGCCTTTTTTTGGGCTATGTCTAAACCAGATTCATTTAAAGCAACGGAAACACCAAGATATTCCAGCACTTGTCCAATTTCTTCCCGGTCACGTCTAGCTAAATACTCATTGGCAGTCACAAGGTGTACACGATTACCACGCATTACTTCTATAAACATAACAAATAACGACATCAATGTTTTACCTTCGCCGGTTTTCATTTCTGCCACTTTGCCATCGCCGAGAACGAGCGCTCCAATTAATTGCACTACAACCGCATCCAAACCAATAATTCGGCTAGCTGCTTCTCTCGCCAAAGCAAAAATATTAATTTTATCTCGATCAGTCATCGGTTTTGTCTTAAACTTCTCGCGCCAAAAATTAGTTTGTTCACAAAGTTCAGCCTGATCCATATTTTTATATAAGCCCTCTTTTTTTACAATTTGACGGGCTATTTCTCGATACTGTTTCACTATTTTTCGATCATCATAATTTTGTCTCATTATATAACATCCTCCATACCTTCTATTATAGAATACCATAAACTCATCTGGCAATTCATTTCGAGTCACGAAGAACGGAAAAACTGCCGATTTTTATATTACAAATGTATTAAGTTTTTCTATTAACAAAAAACAATAGGTTTCCCATAGCGAAAGTTGTTGATTAACGTTCACATCCCACTTACACTATAAAGGTTTACCCAGCAGTACATCTCAAGCCCTAAGAATACACGTTCGCTTTTCAACTGTTACAAAATTATTACAAATAGTTGGTATAGTCCTCTATAGCCTTTGGAGCTATTATCTCATCATTTGTTTTTTAGGTGAAAACTGGGTAAACTTAGTATTAATCAATATAAAATTAATTCTCAAATACTTAATTACGTACTGGGATTTTCTGAAAAAAGAGAGGAGTTTTATGAATATGAAAAAAGCAACTATCGCGGCTACAGCTGGGATTGCGGTAACAGCATTTGCTGCTCCAACAATCGCATCCGCAAGCACTGTAGTAGTCGAAGCTGGTGATACTCTTTGGGGTATCGCACAAAGTAAAGGGACTACTGTTGACGCAATTAAAAAAGCAAACAATTTAACAACAGATAAAATCGTACCAGGTCAAAAATTACAAGTAAATGAGGTTGCTGCTGCTGAAAAAACAGAGAAATCTGTTAGCGCAACTTGGTTAAACGTTCGTAGTGGCGCTGGTGTTGATAACAGTATTATTACGTCAATCAAAGGCGGAACAAAAGTAACTGTTGAATCAACCGAATCTAATGGCTGGAACAAAATTACTTACAACGACGGGGAAACTGGTTTCGTTAACGGTAAATACTTAACTGACAAAGTAGCAAGCACTCCTGTTGCACCAACACAAGAAGTGAAAAAAGAAACTACTACTCAACAAGCTGCACCTGCTGCAGAAACAAAAACTGAAGTAAAACAAACTACACAAGCAACTACACCTGCACCTAAAGTAGCAGAAACGAAAGAAACTCCAGTGGTAGATCAAAATGCTACTACACACGCTGTTAAAAGCGGTGACACTATTTGGGCTTTATCCGTAAAATACGGTGTTTCCGTTCAAGACATTATGTCATGGAATAATTTATCTTCTTCTTCTATTTATGTAGGTCAAAAACTTGCTATTAAACAAACAGCCAACACAGCTACTCCAAAAGCAGAAGTGAAAAAAGAAGCTCCAGCAGCTGAAAAACAAGCTGCACCAGTAGTTAAAGAAAATACTAACACTAACACAAATGCTACTACAGAGAAAAAAGAAACAACACAACAACAAACAGCACCTAAAGCACCAACAGAAGCTGCAAAACCAGCTCCCGCACCATCTACAAACACAAATGCTAATAAAACGAATACGAATACAAACAATACTAATACAAGTACACCATCTAAAAATACCAATACTAATACAAACTCCAATACGAATACAAACTCAAATACGAATGCTAATCAAGGTTCTTCTAACAATAACAGCAATTCAAGTGCGAGTGCTATTATTGCTGAAGCTCAAAAACACCTTGGAAAAGCTTATTCATGGGGTGGTAACGGACCAACTACATTTGATTGCTCTGGTTACACTAAATATGTATTTGCTAAAGCGGGAATCTCCCTTCCACGTACTTCTGGCGCACAATACGCTAGCACTACAAGAATCTCTGAATCTCAAGCAAAACCTGGTGATTTAGTATTCTTTGACTATGGTAGCGGAATTTCTCACGTTGGTATCTACGTTGGTAATGGTCAAATGATTAACGCGCAAGACAATGGCGTTAAATACGATAACATCCACGGCTCTGGCTGGGGTAAATATCTAGTTGGCTTCGGTCGCGTATAATTAATAACTTAAAGTAACCTGTGGAGCAAGCAGTTCGCTTCACAGGTTTTTTGTTGGAAATTTTATCTTAATGAAAGACGGTGCATGATGAAGAATCTAGTAAAAGTAAAAGTTTTTCCTAAGTTCACAAAAGGCTATAAGGAAGGTTATCCCCTTATTCTTAAAGAGCGTATGGAAAAATGGCCAAAAGAATTACAAGAAGGCGACGTATTAGAATTAACAGATACGAATGGTCAATTTATTGCAAGAGGCTACCACGGAGAACAAAACAAAGGCAGCGGCTGGCTTTTCACTTGGGACAAGAAACAGCAACTCGATGAAGACTTTTTAACGAACCTAATTACGACAGCAATCGAAAAACGTCAATTTCTATTTGCAGATGACTCTACTACTGCTTTTCGGATTTTTAATGGCGAAGGAGATGGACTTGGTGGTTTCACTGTTGATTTTTATGATGGTTATCTCGTAATTCAATGGTACAGTCTAGGCATCTACGCTTTCCAAAAAATGATTATTGATATTTTCTTATCTTTTCCAGAAATAAAAGGTATTTATGAAAAAAGACGTTTTCAAGAAGATACAAAAGACGATTTCGTCGCCGGTCAAAAAGCAACTTTCCCACTTATTATTAAAGAAAATGGCATTAATTATGCAACTTATTTAGATGATGGTTGGATGACAGGTATCTTTCTAGATCAACGGGATGTGCGGAGAAGAATTAGTGAGGATTATTCTGTTTCAAAAAATGTCTTAAATACATTTTCGTATACAGGGGCATTCTCGGTAGCAGCTTTATTTGGTGGCGCGAGTAAAACGACAAGCGTAGATGTGGCTGGTCGTTCGCTCAGCAAGACAAAAGAACAATTAGAAGTAAATGGTCTTGATCCAAACGAGCAAGCGATTATCGTAGAAGATGTTTTCCATTATTTCAAATATGCAGCGCGCAAACAATTAACTTTTGATTTAGTTGTTGTTGATCCCCCAAGCTTTGCACGCACAAAAAAAGTAACTTTCCGAGCGGCGAAAGATTACCCTGCTATGCTTCGTGAAATCATTGACATCACTGCACCAAACGGCACCATCGTTGCTTCAACAAATTATGCAGGATTCGGTATGAAAGCATTTAAAAAATTAATTGCGGAGGCCTTCCAAACAAGCGACCGTACTTATAAAATTGTTGAAACTCATTCCTTACCCGCAGATTTCACGGTAAATAAAAACTTTCCTGAGGGGAATTATTTAAAAGTGCTCTTTCTTACTTTAGATATCTAAAAAACAGCGACCGAGTGCGGTCGCTGTTTTTTATTTATTTTTCACTGGTTGGTTTGGCAAAAAGCTTTCAAACCATCTATATAAGTCATCTTCTTCCGCTTCGTTTACATTGTGACCGATAAAATAACGATGCTTCTCCACGTGACAACCCATTTTCTCGAAAAGTCGGGCGATGTCATCTGCTTCAGAAATTTGGATAACAGCATCTTCTATACCGTGACCGATAAAAATTCGCTTGTCTTTCAACATTAAGTTAGCGGGTCTTTCTTCCATATAATACGGCAAACGCCCGCTTAACAAGGCTGCTGCTTTATATTGACCACCATAGCTTTGCATAATGGATATTGTTAGAACTGCGCCTTGATCAAATCCTGCAAGAAAAACTTGTTCTTTATCAATTGAAATGTAATCCGTACAAATTTTATCAATAAATTGTGCGACACGCAGGCTTATATAATCTACCTCTTGCGGGTTGGGATCACCTTCTGTCACCATATGATAAAAACCGTAAGCCGGACCATATTCTACGTCTCCACGCATGGAAACAACAACGAAACGATCCATTAATAATTCTAGTCGTCCCGCCATTTCTAGCTCGTCCCCACCAAAACCATGAAGAGCAAAAATCACTGGAAAAGTATCTTCATCTTTTCTACCAATTGGTTCGTAAATATCATAAGCAAACATTCTCATTCTTTACACCAGCCCTCAATCTAACAGTTTTTTTAGTACTTCTGCTTCTTCATCAGTTAGTGTAATCCCTTTTCCCATTTTCTCATGATCTTCTGACCAGTCGCGGATATCGTATTTAGGTGGGCGGCCGTTCCAGCTGATTTTGTTTAATTCCTTCCGCCAACCACGCGCATTTTCAGATAATACGCCAATTTCTTCGATGATTTCATATTCAATATTCGCCAAAATAATCCTTATCCTTTCTGATTCTATATCTACCATACTATCAAATATTTACCCCAAATCACATCGAAACAATCACAAATTCAAAAAATGCACCCTTCCCACTAGAATTTTTGATTTGATTGCGTTACGATTGAGAAGGAATAAAGGGTTGGAGGTGCTTAGTTATGTCGACTGAAACAACAGATTATTTGCTAGAAACATGCTTAATGGCAGGCAAAATAATGATGGAAAGTGGCGCTGAAATGTATCGCGTGGAAGATACAATGAACCGCATTGCAACCATCGCTAGTAATAAAAAAGGGATTAGTTTCGTGACGCCAACTGGGCTTTTTATGTCACTTGAAGGTGAGCGTAATGTACAATTACAGCAAATTCCCACAAGAACCATTAATTTAGAAAAAGTATCTATGGTCAATGAATTTTCCAGGGATTTCGCGGAAAAGAGAATTTCCTTAAAAGAATTACATACAAAGCTCGTTAATTTAGATAAAGATGTTCGCTACTTTCCTATTTGGTTGCAGATTATTGCGGCATCACTCGTTAGTGGATCGTTGATGGTTATTTTTGGCGGGGGTTGGTTTGATTTTATTCCGACTTGTATCATTGGCGCTATTGGTTTTATTATTTTTTACTACACGCAGATTTTTATGAAGGTGAAGTTTCTAGCAGAATTTTTAGCTTCATTAAGTGTCGGGCTCTTAGCTGTTTTGACGATTTCGATTGGTTGGGGTATTAATCTGGACACGATGATTATCGGTGGCGTGATGCCGCTTGTTCCCGGGGTGCCGATTACGAATGCGGTTCGGGATTTGATTGCTGGGCATTTGCTTAGTGGAATGGCACGTGGAACAGAAGCGCTACTTACTTCTTGTGCAATAGGAATTGGAATCGCGGTTGTTTTCCGCTTTTTCTTATAAAGGAGGCGCTATAATGGATTTAGTTTGGACTATTATTATTCAATTAGTGCTAAGTTACGTTGCGACGGTGACGTTTGCGATTATTACAAACGTTCCGAAAAGAGCGTTGAATGCTTGTGGTATTACCGGAACATTTGGCTGGATGGCTTATTGGACTTTAATGCAAATGGACTCTGGAACAGGCGCATCCTCTCTAGCAGGGGCTTTCGTCGTCGCTGTACTCAGTCACTTTTTTGCGAAATATAAGAAATTGCCAATTACGATTTTTAATGTTCCGGGAATTGTCCCGCTCGTTCCTGGGGGACTTGCTTACCAAGCTGTGCGTAATTTTGTATTAGGTGATTATACGGAAGCAATTGGCTTTTCTGTGCAAGTAACAGTCGTTGCTGGCGCGATTGCCGCTGGATTAATGTTATCAGAGGTTTTCAATCATAGTATTAGAACATTCCGTGAGCGTAAAGAACGTATTTGAAAAAAACCAATCTCTAATAGAGATTGGTTTTTTTCAAATACACGGCTTCTCACTTTATGGCGCAGGAATCATTACTCCATAAACAAATATCTGATACGTAACCACTACATTTTCTCCAGTAAGTGTCCCTTCATGGTTGGCTGGTATACTTCGGTAGTTTTCCCACTTCTCAATCCCGCTACTACTAAAGTCAGGATTTTGCGAAATCACATAGGGGATTTCATTGCCTTTGTCATCTATTATATTGAAGGTCATTCTTTCTGGTAAGGAATACGTTTCTCCTTCTTTAGCAGAAAGAACAATATCAGATACTGCTTCTCCTTGGCTATAGATTTGTTGATTATAATTTAATCTCATATGGTATTGGTCTAAATTAGGATAAACAGGTACTAAATCACCATTTTTATAGGTTGTTAAATCCGTTAAAATAAATGGATTTCCATTGTTATCAACAAACTTAATTGTTATGGTAACATCTTGTGCTTCTTTCGTATAAATATAAGTTACTTGCGTGGCTTGATTTGTGAACGTTCCATTCGCATTGTTCGGTAGTTTTGTTGTATCTAAAACATAACCATCAATTTGTAATTTGTATTTATCTGTTGAAGCATCGTAAGGTTCGCCAACATTTCCGCTAATTGTTTGTGGCTCGTGGATTGGTTTTCCATCTTGATCGAGGTATCTAACAGTTACAGTAGCTACGGACACTTTTTGATAAACATAAGTAACGACTTGTGCTTTTTCTGTAAAAGTCCCGGTTGCTTCTCCTTTGACTTCTTTCCACGTATAGCCCTCGATATTTTTCATAGAAGTCTGATATGGTTTGCCGATGTCGCCTTCTAATGTTTCAGTGGCCGCAACTGAATTTCCTTGTTCGTCTTGATAGTTTACCGTTACAATCCCTTTTTCAACCGGGGGCGCTGTATTATTTTTACTTGTATGTATATATCCTACGTATGTATACCCTGCAATTGATTCGGGTTGTTTCGTTTCTTTTGTTCCTTTTACGACGGTTTGAGATTCTTGGGTTTTTAAGTTACTATTCTCTGTTGCTTGAACAATCGACCCAACTAACAAACTACTACCGCCAAGGACAAGAAGAAATACTAACAGCTGCTTAGCGTGTCTTTTTTTCAATGTAAGAAGCCCAATGCCACTTCCTAATAAAATAAACCCTAGAATGACTAAATAAATATTTGGGCCAACATCTCCAGCTTTTAATAGTGTTCCATTTTGATCTTTATTATTGTCAGAAGTATTATCTGTATTTGTAGTTGGTCCTGAAGTATTTTTTTGATACACAAAGGAATAGTTTTCATAATCATTTGTAAGTGTCTCGTTTGGCTTCCCTTTGATAATACTATTTTTTTGTGTTTCCGTTAATGTGCTGATATCAATGTATTTATACGTGACATTGCTTGTATCCGTTTCAGCAGCATCAACTTGCGAATTTCCAAAAAGGAAACCCGTACAAAATAACATCACTGCGAATAAGCAAAGAATGTATTTTTTCTTCATAGTGCAATCCCTCCCCCATATAATTAAATTCTCATTTTAACTGCTCACTCTTCCTATCAAAAAGAGAGCAAAACTAGCGCTTAATTAAGCTAAACAATTATATATTAGGCAAAAAACATTATCAATGAGTTAGAATGTGTCTATTTTATGAACAAACAAATTTTCAAACCAATTAAATAATCTTTTACTAGAAGTAATACTATTCTATTCCATTCCACAGTTTCATATCGCTTAAACAATAGAACTATATTTAAAATCTGTACATAATTGGGCTAAATATTATAAAAGAACTCTAAACTATTAGCAAGTGTATAAATATGTCTATATTGTGAACGATTCTATTCTTTTAAAAAAAGTGAATCTAATAATGACCTATACTTCATTAATTCTTCCTAAAAAAAGAAACTAGATAAAATGATTTCTCACTTTTTCTAGTTTCTTTTTTACTTTATCGTCTAGCTATATTCACTGTTGTAAACACGAATTTATCATAACGGTGGCGCGATTTGGAAAATTCAAACGCGAGACCATTGTTTAAATACACGGTTTGTTCTACTTCGACAACGGGATCATCAGAAGCGCAGTCGAGATATTGCTGATCAAGCAGTGTCGCTTTATCCGCGCGAATTTGTTTGTAGGAACTAGCAATTTTTAGGTTCAAATCGTCTTGAATGTACGAATAAATCGACCCCTCTAAAATTTGCTGATTAATGCCTGGGATAACCCCAACTGGCATATACGTATGTTCTAGCACATAAGGTTCATCTTTCACTAGCCGAACACGAAGAATGTCATAGATTGGTGTTTCCATTTCGATATGAAGACGCTCTGCAATTTCTTCAGTTGGAAAGATAACTTTAAACTCAATAACTTTACTAATAACTTTCTTGCCGTTCAAAAGTTTAGTGAAGCCGTTTACCTCTTGGTTATGAATCTGTAAGCGGTCCGCGTCCAGCGCCGATTTGATAATGAAAGTACCATGTCCGCGTTTACGATATAGTAAGCCTTCAAGAACAAGGACTTCCAGTGCTTTTTTCATTGTCATTCGACTACAATCAAACTCTTTCGCCAAAGTTATCTCATCAGGAATAGGTTGATTAAGCGGATAGGCGTGATTCATAATTCTTTTGCGGATTTCTTCAGCAATAAAGCTATATTTCGTCTGGTTCTGAGCCACGGAAGTTCACCTCTTTACACATAATACTTTTATTTTATCACATTTAGTCTTCAAAACCATTGTTTTCTGAAAGTTCTTTGTACCAATGTCCGGATGCTTTTATAGTACGTTTGAAATTATTGTCTAAATCAACTTCTACTAAGCCATAACGGTTTTTGTAAGCATTCGCCCAGCTCCAGCAATCCATGAACGTCCAAAGGTGGTAACCGTGACAATTAGCGCCTTCTTCAATTGCTTTATGAAGCCATTTCAAGTGACTCTTAATGAAATCGATTCGGTACGTGTCTTCAATCATTCCATCTGCATTACGGTAGCGACTTTCGCCTTCCACACCCATACCATTTTCTGAAATGAAGAATGGAATATTATCGTAGTTATCACGCAGATTAATCGCAATATCATAAATCGCTCTTTCGAAAATTTCCCAACCACGGTACGGATTCATTTTGCGGTAAGGCATTTCATAGTTATCAAAAAGATGTTCTGGCATAAATGGTGCATCCGGGTGAGTTGCGTATTCTTTCGCTTTCACACGACGCGGTTGATAGTAGTTTACACCAAGAATATCAATAATGTTGTTTTTAATTATCGCCAAATCTTCTTCAGTATATTCTGGAAGCGCGTCATGTTCGCGAATAATTTCAACAAGGTCAGCTGGGAATTCCCCTTTTGTAACCGGATCAAGGAAACTACGGTTGAAAATTAAATCCGCAATATGAGCTGTTTTTAAATCTGCCGGATTTTGGCTTCTTGGATACGACGGTGTTAAGTTTAAAATGATTCCAATTTGGCCTTCTGGAATTTCAAGTGCGTGGAATTCTTTAACAGCAAGCGCATGTGCCAAAGTAGTATGGTAAGCAACCTGAGTCGCACGTTTAAAATCAACGACATTCGGATAGTGCATATCGTATAAGTAACCTGCTTCAACAGGAACAATTGGTTCATTAAAAGTAAACCAATGTTTCACACGATCTCCGAATAATTCAAAACATGTTTTCGCAAAAGTTGCATACGCGTCAACTACTTCACGGCTTTCAAAACCGCCTTTTTCTTGCATCGACATTGGCATATCAAAATGATATAAATTCATAAATGGTTCCACGTCATTTGCAAGCATTTCATCAATAACGCGATTGTAAAAATCAACCGCTTTCGGATTCACTTCGCCAATACCATCTGGAATAAGACGTGTCCACTGAATCGAAGTACGGAAAGAATTATGCCCAGTTTGTTTCATTAAAGCAATATCTTCTTTATATTGATAGTAAAAATTAGATGTATTCGTAGGTCCTACATCGTTAAAGAAACGACCTGGTTCGATTTTGTACCAGTGATCCCAAATACTCGGTTTTCTGCCATCTACATTTGCTGCGCCTTCTGTTTGTGGGCCGGACGCCGCACTTCCCCACCAAAAATTCTCTGGAAATTTATAAGTCATTTTTCTACCTCCAACTATTATTTGCTTTTATTATACCTTATTTATTTAAAAGTATAAACTTATTTATTTAAAAGTTCGTTTTTTATTTTTATTTCTTACACGTATTGCCAAAAATCGGCTAATCCGCTACAATAATAAAGTCGTATAAGTTCGGTAATATGGACCGTTCGTTTCTACCAGGCAACCGTAAAATGCCAGGCTACGAGCTATTGTAAAATTTAATAGGGATTTTTTTGCTATTTTTATTTATTATTCCCTTTTTTACCTAGGCTCTTTCCGTTATGTGCGACAACATAAATAGGGAGGCTTTTTTTAATGGATAAATTTTTCAAACTACGCGAGAACAAGACGACTGTTCGAACAGAAATACTCGCGGGGCTAACGACTTTCTTATCGATGGCTTATGTACTTTTCGTCAACCCATCTATGCTTGCAACAACTGGAATGGAATTAAAAGCTGTTTTTGTGGTGACGATTCTTGCTTCTGTTGTAGGATCGCTTGCAATGGGACTAATCGCTAATTACCCGATTGGACTTGCACCAGGTATGGGACTAAATGCGTTTTTCGCTTATACCGTTTGTGCGCAGTGGGGAATTCCTTGGCAAACGGCGCTGGCTGGTGTTCTCGTTTCTGGCTTAGTGTTCATTTGTTTAACTATTTCTGGACTTCGCGAAAAAATCGTTAATGCAATCCCAACGGAACTAAAATTCGCAGTGGGAGCAGGTATTGGTTTTTTTATCGCCTTTTTAGGGCTTAAAAATGCTGGAATTATTGTGCCAAATGAATCTACTATTGTAGCGCTTGGTGACTTACATTCTGGCCCAGTGTTACTGGCTGTTTTCGGGATTGTTGTTACTGTTGCTTACATGACAATTGGTTGGAAAGGTGCGATTTTCTTTGGAATGGCAACAACCGCTGTTGCTGGAATGTTGTTTGGACTGATTGATGTGCCGACTCAAGTTGTTTCATCTGTACCAAGTATGGAGTCAACGTTTGGTCAAGCAATTATTCACTTACCAGATATTTTTACACCACAAATGCTCATTGTTATTTTGACATTTTTCTTCATTGATTTTTTTGATACTGCCGGGACACTTGTTGCGGTTGCGACTCAAGCTGGATTTGTAAAAGATAACAAAATTCCGCGCGCAGGTCGTTCGCTATTCTCGGATTCACTTGCAACAGTATTTGGAGCGATTTTCGGGACTTCAACAACGACTTCTTATGTAGAATCTACTGCTGGGGTTGCTGTTGGTGGTCGGACAGGTTTAACTGCCGTTGTTATCGCAATCTGTTTCTCACTGTCACTATTCTTCTCGCCGCTTCTTGGCGTAATTACAAGTGCGGTTACGACTCCAGCGCTTGTCATTGTTGGGATTTTAATGATTGGAAATGTCGCTCATATTGATTGGACTAAATTCGAAGTAGCTGTTCCGTCCTTTTTCGTTATTTTAATGATGGTACTGACTTTCTCTATCGCTACTGGTATCGCAATTGGTTTCATTTTCTATCCAATCACCATGGTACTTAAAGGACGCTACAAAGAAGTGCATCCGATTATGTACGTGATGATGGTACTGTTTATACTGTACTTTATGTTCGTCGTTTAGACAGCAAAAAAACCGGGGATTCCGCATCCTCGGTTTTTTCGTTTAATCATAATACACAATCATATAGTTTTTCCCTTTTTCCTCGTCGTATCCTTGTACAAAATCAGTTTCTTCCAGCTGTTCTAAATCTTTCACAACAACCGAAATATTTTTGCCAAGCTTAATCGTTTTACGTATTTTTTTCGATAGTTTTTCGCGCTTTTCTTCATCTAATTGGAATGTTTCTGGAAAACGGACATTGTTTTCTCGTTCGAACGTATCCACCATTGTATTGAATTCAGTAATCTCTTCCGGTTTTTCAATTGTCGTGCGAGCAAATTCAGCAATATTCAACGTCTCTTCTCCTGCTAAATATTCCGATGTCGCTTTTACAAAATTAGATTTATCAAGCAGTGATTCCTCGCGTTGTTTAATATAATCCGTACAAACTTCCACAAAACCTTCCGTGTAAAATTTCTCATCGGTTATCTTATCAATACTCAAAAACTTATCTTTCCAATAAACCGAATCGCCACGGTTAAGCCGGTCTAAAATCAACACTTTATTTCCCGTGTCATGATTCACATTGAAAACCAAGCAACCTTTATCTAAATCCGTCCCGGTAATCCCTTTATCATAGCCAATTTGGAATTCTCTGCCATTGAAATCATTTTTAAGAAAAACTTCTTTGTTTTCGACTTTAAAAATCCCGATTCCGTTCGTGAAATCACCATCGACAACGCAGCCCTCAATAAAGAAAATCCAAACATCGCCACTTTTAATATTCGGGTGGGTTGTTTCGCTATATAAATGCTCTAAAATCTTCTTGGATTCATCCAGAAACTCGTCCTCCGCGACAAACATATTCGCAGCAAAAGTACGAACTTCATTAAAATCCAAATCTGTTTCATGCGTAAATTGATAATATTCATCTTTATTAAATGGCTCTAAGAAAATCGAAGCTAGTGTTTGATTCATTTCCGAGCCAATGTCAGCGAGCACATTCGCTGATACTTCTGTTCCTTCTTCTCTCGCTTTATTTCCAGCAAAATGGACCACGAGTTTAGTAATTTTTGCGTATGAAAAATCTGGCATTCCTTTATCATCCTAACTTTTATAAAATAGGTATTTCCTGTATACTAAATTTATTATGAACAAATGGAGGTACGTAATGATTCCAGCAGATTTTGAAGACCGTGTTTATACAGTCGTGCGCCAAATACCGCGCGGTAAAGTGACTACATATGGCCAAATCGCCTATATGATTGGCTTTCCTAAAAACGCCAGACTCGTAGGTGCTACGCTAAAACATTCGAAGCGTGACCAAATTACGCCTTGCCATCGTGTCATCAATGCAGCTGGTCGACTTGTCCCCGGTTGGGAAGAGCAACGCGAACTCCTTTTATCAGAAGGTGTGACATTTAAAGAGAATGGACACGTCAAAATGAAAGATCATTTTTGGCAATAAGTGCTATATCCACGTCCTATATCTTGAACACCGTGCGAGTCCGACCCATAGACAAACGGAATCTGTAACTCGCTAGCTAATGTCACTATTTTCTTTGGTGGGTATGTCTCTCCGCAAAGGGGCTTAAATAGTCCCGCCGTATTAAAATCAAGTTCATAGTCTCGTTTTTTCACTAAAGCAAGAATCACCCGAAATTTCTCCATTACTTCCTCAGAAAAATCGCTTGTATCCTCCCCAAAGAATTGCTGAAACTTCTGACACAATGAAATATGCCCCATTCTCCGCGGTTTAAAAAGTCCTAAATCCGCTTCAATTGACTGTTTTACACCTTCTAAATAAGCAAGTTGCGCTTGTTCAAACCCGCCATAAAATTGTACAATTCCTTCATTATAATCCTCCGCTGAAAAATCAATCGAACGAAAACCACCTTGCCCCTCTAAAAAATGCAGCGACAACACACCATCATCCGTTTGTGGTCCATACTCATTCAAAAAATCCCGCGTAAAATCCTCATAACCAATCAAATAATCCACTTCAAACCCGATATGTATTAATAAATCGCTCGCATATTTTTTCTTTATATGGTTCATTTTCTTAAAATAATAAGGGAGATCACTCATTGCCATACTAGCCGTTGTCACAGCTTCCTTGTCCCCAGCTGTATTTTTCATAAATTCACTCGAAAGTGGCGCGTGCTCTACTATAGAATACTCATCAAAATCCAGTTCAATCGCTTTTAAAACCATTTCTTCCACGTCATCATGCGTACCATGTGGACAAAATTCTGTGTGCGTATGCCCGTCTCTTTTCATATTCAACCCTCTTTCAAAATTCTTTTCCCTAAGTGCTCTAAATGGTACACTAATTATACCATAAGCAACTATTTTTCTATTCATTATTTACAAAAACACTTTAACGTGCTAATATGCTAATAAACTAAAATATCGTAAAGGAGCTAACCAGATGAACTTAAATAAGAACTTACCAACCGGAACACGTGATAAACTCTTTCGTGAAGCACAAGCTGCATACAAAATTGAGCAACAAGTGAATCATTATTTTGAAAAACGTGGATTTAAACGTATTGAAACACCTGTTATCGAGTTTGAAGATGTCTTTTCTTCTGAACATCAAGCCGATGCGAAGTTATACCGTTTCTTTGACGAAAAAGGTCGTTTGACAGTTCTACGTCCGGACATGACCCTTCCAATTGGTCGAGTTGTGAGTACAACTGGTGTGATGCTCCCTCTAAAACTTTCTTATAGTGGAAAAATTTTTCGTGCCAATGAAGATTTTGGTGGCGAACAAAACGAACAAACGCAAGCTGGAATTGAAATCATTGGCTATCCTTCGATTAAAGCAGAGATTGAATGTATTTTAAGTGGAATCGGGGTTTTAAATGCTCTAGAAATTCCGAATTTTCAAATTGAACTCGGACATGCAGCAATTTATCGTCGTGTTATCCAACTTTTAAATCTCTCCGAAACAGCTGAAATTGATTTTCGCCAACTAATTCAAAATAAAAGCTTAACTGGTATTAAACGATTTGTTGCCAATAATCCAAGTACACTTGACGATTTTATTCTAGCCATACCAAGATTATTTGGCCCAGCGACAGCTATTTTAAACCAAGCAAAAAGTTTAACGACTGACAAAGGAATTTTAACGGCACTGCGCGAAATGGAAACCATTGTGGAAGCTGTTTCTTACACAGCAGATATTAGTGTCGATTTAGGACTCGTACAAGATTTTCATTATTATACAGGTATAATTTTTAGAGGATACGCTGACCTTGCTGCTGATAATTTTTTAAGCGGCGGCCGTTACGATCACCTACTAGAACAATTCACCAGCTCTTCCTCCCCAGCAGTTGGTTTGGCTCTTAATCTCGACTCCCTCACAACTCTACAAAACCGCGCTGGCATCATCAAAAAACAAACGCCAACAACTCTTTTGATCCACTACGACCTTGAAGCACTCCCACAAGCAGAAAAATTCATGCAAGAAACACCAAATAGTGAATTAAGTTTTTTTGAAACAGCATCAAACGCCATCTCTTTTGCAAAAAAATGGCATATTCCCGAAGTCGTTCACGTCTCGAGCCAAGGCATCCAAACTATTTTCCAAAGGGAGGTGGACTGATGAAAGCTCTAAAAATTGCTCTAACGAAAGGTCGACTGGAGAAAGACGCAGTGGCACTTTTGGAAAAAGCTGGGATTGACTGTTCTTCTATGACAGATAAAAAGCGTAAACTAATTTTTCATAGTAGCACTCAACCAATCTCTTTTATTTTAGTAAAAGCGGTCGATGTCATGACTTACGTAAAGCACGGGGTTGCGGATATTGGCATCGTTGGTAAAGACGTTTTAATGGAAGCATCTAAATCCCATTATGAAATGCTCGACCTTGAAATCGGCAAATGCCAGTTTTGCCTTGCTTCTACACCTGACTTTGACCCGAGCAGTTATCGACGAAAAATCATCGCAACCAAGTATCCAACTGTTGCTTCCAAATTTTTCCGTGAAAAAGGCGAAGATGTAGAAATTATCAAAATCGAAGGATCCGTCGAGATTGCTCCAGTGCTTGGTCTTGCTGATGCCATCATCGATATCGTCGAAACTGGCTCCACTTTAAAAGAAAACGGCTTACTTATTTATGAAAAAATGTATCCAATCTCCGCCCGTCTGATTGTCAATAAAGCTTCCTTAAAACAGAACAAAACGCAAATTTTCCAATTAATCGACCAATTAGAACAAGTGATAAAGGAGGAGCGCGCTGAATGAAAATTTTAACCGGAACAGTAAATGAGCTATTAAACGAGCTCAAAATAGAAACTGATACGAACACTTCCATCCAGGTGGAAACCGAAGTAAAAACGATTATCGAAAAAGTCAAAACAGCTGGCGACCAAGCCCTATTTGACTTCACATCCAAGTTTGACGGCGTAGGGCTCACCGAACTCCGCGTTCCAGCCGCTGACATCCAAGCTGCAAGCGCAAAAATCGAACCTGCCTTCTTAGACGCGCTCCAACAAGCAAAAGTAAATATCGAAAGTTTCCACAGCAAGCAAAAACAACATGCTTTCCTTGATAGTGAAAAAGACGGCGTCATTCGAGGGCAATTAATTCGTCCACTAGAAACCGTCGGCGTTTACGTTCCCGGTGGCACAGCAGCCTATCCTTCATCGGTTTTAATGAATGTGTTGCCAGCCAAAATTGCCGGAGTAAAGCGAATCGTAATGATTACCCCTCCCGGTGAAAACGGTATTAATCCTTACGTTCTAGCCTCAGCTCAACTAGCTGGTGTGGACGAAATTTACCAAGTTGGCGGTGCACACGGAATCGCCGCTCTAGCTCACGGAACAGAATCTATCCCTAAAGTAGATAAAATCGTCGGTCCTGGAAATATCTATGTCGCCACTGCCAAACGTGAAGTATTCGGCTTAGTTGATATTGACATGATAGCCGGTCCATCCGAAATCGTCGTGCTCGCAGATGAAAACGCCAATCCTGCTTTTATCGCAGCCGACTTACTCTCCCAAGCAGAGCACGATATTTTAGCCCGTGCTATCTTAATCACAACTAGTAAAAAAATCGCCGAGGAAACACAAAATGAAATTGACAAACAGCTAGAAAATCTACCGCGAAAAGCGATTGCTCAGAAATCTATCGAAACACGAGGAAAAATCATTATCGCAGCAACCACACAAGAAATGTTCGATATCATGAACGAAATCGCCCCAGAACACTTAGAAGTACAACTTGAAAATCCGATGAACTATCTCTATCAAATTAAAAACGCTGGCTCCATTTTCTTAGGGAGTTATGCATCGGAACCTCTTGGCGACTATTTTGCTGGCCCAAATCACGTCTTACCTACAAGTGGTACCGCAAAATTCTTCTCTCCTCTTGGTGTTGAAGATTTTACCAAACGTTCCGCCTTTATTTCTTATACAAAAGAAGCACTCGCAAAGGAAAAAGATGCTATCGTTTTACTTGCTAAAAAAGAAGGTCTAGACGCCCATGCCAAAGCCATTCAAATTCGTTTTGAGGAGGAAAACTAAATGAGAACAGCGACTAAAACACGCATTACTGCTGAAACTTCTATTGAGCTTTCCATTAACCTAGATTCCCAAGCAGAATCAATTATTTCTACTGGAGTCGGATTTTTGGATCACATGCTCACCCTTTTCGCCAAACACAGCCGAATAACTTTAAATGTAAAAGCAGATGGTGATACATATATCGATGCGCATCACACCGTAGAAGACATCGGCATCACACTCGGGCTTTGTTTAAAAGAAGCACTTGCTGATAAAGCAAGCATTAATCGTTACGGCTCCGCTTATGTACCGATGGACGAATCACTTGGCTTTTGCGCACTAGATTTAAGTAGTCGTTCTTATTTAGTTTTTGACGCCGAATTAACAAACCCTAAACTCGGTGATTTTGACACAGAACTAGTGGAAGAATTTTTCCAAGCAGTTGCCTTTAACACGGAAATGAACCTTCATCTCCGCGTTCTTTATGGCAAAAACACGCATCATAAAATCGAAGCACTTTTTAAAGCATTCGGTCGTGCTCTTCGTGAAGCAATCACGATTAACCCAGAAATCAAAGGTGTAAATTCAACTAAAGGGGTCCTGTAAATGATTGTTATTATTGACTACGATACAGGAAATACGAAAAGCATCAGTAAAGCCCTTGATTTTATCGGGTTACAAAACAAAATTTCTAGTGATAAAACAGAAATCGCTCAAGCTGATGGTGTTATTTTGCCCGGAGTTGGTGCTTATCCAGAAGCCATGCAAGAACTCACTCGACGCGGATTAGATAAAACATTAAAAGAAATTGCTACCGCTGGTAAACCAATTCTTGGCGTTTGTCTTGGTATGCAACTATTACTCGAATCAAGTAACGAACATAGCTATACTAAAGGGCTCGGCCTCATTCCCGGTCATGTCGAAATGCTACCAGACGAATCCGAATTTGCCGTTCCGCACATGGGCTGGAATCAATTACAAATCAAACGCACCACCCCGCTTACACAAAACATCGCTGGAGAATATGTCTATTACGTTCATTCCTACTATGCCAACTGTCCAGAAGCTTACATTATCGCAACAAGTGGTTATTCTATTGATATCCCTGGCATGATAAATAACGGCAATATTTACGGAGCACAGTTCCATCCTGAAAAAAGCGGCCAAATCGGTCTTGAAATTTTAAAAGGTTTTAAGGAGGTCATTCGTTCATGCAAATCTTCCCAGCAATAGACTTAAAAAATGGACAGTGCGTCCGTCTCTTCCAAGGCGACTTCTCTAAAAAAACAGTTGTCAATGAAGACCCAATTGCCCAAGCAAAAGCATTTGCTACAGACGGCGCAACCTATTTGCACATCGTCGACCTAGACGGTGCATTAGAAGGACGTCCTATCAATCTAGAAATTATTCAAAGGATGAAAAAAGCAGCTAAAATCCCTGTTCAAGTTGGTGGAGGAATTCGTAGCATGGCGCAAGTGGATTATTATCTTGAATCCGGCATCGACCGCGTGATTATCGGTTCTGCCGCTCTAACAGATCCAGATTTCCTACGTGCGGCAGTCCAAAAATACGGAGCTAAAATTGTAGCAGGTATCGATGCCAAAAACGGTTTTGTGGCAACAAGAGGTTGGCTCGATGTCAGTCAGGTAAGCTATTTAGATTTGGCTAAACGAATGGAAAAAGTGGGTGTTGAGACAATCATTTACACTGATATTAGCCGTGATGGCACGCTAACTGGACCTAATTTAGAACAAATGGCAAATCTCAAAGAACACGTTAAAGTTAGTTTAATTGCTTCTGGCGGAGTGAGCAGTCGTGCAGATTTGGAAGCACTCGCCCAACTCGGCTTATATGGAGCAATTGCCGGAAAAGCCCTTTATAATCATGATATTTCCATGTCAGATATTGTAGAGGTGGAACAAATTGCTTACTAAAAGAATCATCCCATGTCTTGATGTCACAGCAGGTCGAGTCGTCAAAGGTGTTAATTTTGTTTCCTTAACAGATGTCGGGGACCCTGTCGAAATTGCTAAAGCTTATAATGAAGCTGGTGCCGATGAGCTCGTCTTTCTTGATATCACGGCAACTGTCGAACTCCGTCAAACCATGATAGATGTTGTGGAACGAACTGCTGAGCAAGTTTTTATTCCACTCACAGTTGGTGGGGGTATCAGTAGTGTTTCTGACATGAAAGAACTTCTTCAAGCCGGAGCCGACAAGATTTCGCTTAATTCCGCCGCCATCAAACGACCAGAACTCATCCAAGAAGGAGCAGCAAAATTCGGAAACCAATGTATCGTTGTCGCAATTGATGCAAAATGGAATGGTACAAATTGGAGCGTCTTTACGAGAGGCGGTCGAAATGATACCGGACTTGATGCTATTGAATGGGCCAAAAAAGCTGTACAACTTGGTGCTGGTGAAATCCTACTAACAAGTATGGACGGCGATGGAACCAAAAACGGTTACGATATTCCGCTCACAAAAGCAATTTCAGCAGCAGTTTCCGTCCCAGTCATTGCTTCAGGCGGTTGCGGGAATGCCGCACATATGGCCGAGGTTTTTGAAAAAACAAAGGCAACCGCCGCTCTCGCTGCAAGCATTTTCCACTACGGTGAACTAAGCATCAAAAATGTCAAAACAACCTTACTCGAAAAAGGAGTGAATATTCGTCCATGACTTCTGTAGATTTTTCTAAAGGTCTTGTCCCAACTATTATCCTAGACGATCAAAATGGCGACGTTTTAATGCTCGCTTATATGAACGAAGAAAGTTATCAAAAAACCCTTGAAACTGGCTATACTTGGTTTTTTTCGCGCTCCAGAAACGAACTTTGGAATAAAGGCGCGACAAGCGGACATACTCAAAAAGTAAAACAAATCTGGACCGATTGTGATAACGACACATTACTTATCCGCGTAACCCAAATCGGTCCAGCCTGCCACACCGGCAAAAAAAGCTGCTTTTTCAATCTTATAAAGGAGGATTTTTAAATGTTAAATGACCTATATGAAGAAATTAAACTGCGTAAAACTCAACCAAGAGAAGGCTCCTATACCAACTATTTGTTCGATAAAGGCCTTGATAAAATTCTCAAAAAGGTTGGTGAAGAAGCAACCGAAGTCGTTATTGCTGCCAAAAATAACGAGCAAGAATTAATCGCTGAAGTATCCGATTTAACTTATCACTTGCTCGTTCTCTTAGCCGAGCAAAATATTCCATTATCAAAAATCCAAGCAGAGCTTCAAAATCGTGAAGGAAAGCTAAGCACCACTCGCGACCGTAAAGAAATTAACGATTTATAAAAACATGACATTTTCGTAAGCTTAGAGATCATTATTGTAAGAAAAAGCGCATGATTTTTAAATACATTTTTTATATACTTGTTTACGTGGAGAGCTTTCATTTTCCCAAGAGAAAGCAAATAATGTTAGAGCAATAATTCTAGTATCCGAATTAGTCTTATCCCTTGGCTCGCTTTAATATTATTTCTCCCTAATACTCCCTTAACCGCATCCCCCTGGTGCGGTTATTTTTTTATTACATCTTCAATTTCTACGCATTAAAACCTAAGCAAACGTTCTCATTAACTACATTTTAAAAAATTTCAGAAAAATTGGTTTTTATGCTTGAAAATATTCTCAACAATGTGTAAACTAACAACATAGGTAAGAAAAGTTGACCTACTTAATGTACACAAGCCGATGTTCTTCTTGCTTTATAACATCACGTGTAGTTACATTAAGTTTTCTACTTTTCCTTATAGTCAAAATATTTAAACAAGGAGCGATTATAGTATGGCACAAACATCCACTATTCAAAATGACACAAAGGCAGCCGAAGAATACGCAGCTCGCGTGTTTGAAACAATTAAACTACGGAATCCTGGCGAAACGGAATTCCACCAAGCAGTTGAAGAATTCTTAAACTCTGTTATCCCAGCCCTTGCAAAAGAACCTAAATACGAAGCAAATGGTATTTTAGAACAGTTAACAGAACCCGAACGCCTTATCAGTTTCCGAGTTCCATGGGTGGATGATTCTGGCACAGTACATGTAAATCGCGGTTACCGTGTCCAATTCAATAGCGCAATTGGTCCATATAAAGGCGGTCTTCGTTTCCACCCTTCCGTTACTGGAAGCATCGTCAAATTCCTCGGTTTTGAACAAATCTTCAAGAACTCCCTAACTGGCTTACCAATCGGTGGCGGTAAAGGTGGCTCTGACTTTGATCCAAAAGGAAAATCAGACTCAGAAGTAATGCGTTTCTGCCAAAGTTTTATGACTGAACTACAAAAACATATCGGTCCAGATACAGATGTTCCTGCTGGTGATATTGGTGTTGGTGGTCGTGAAATTGGCTACTTATTCGGTCAATACAAACGTCTTCGCGGTGCGTATGATGCCGGTACAATTACAGGTAAAGGCCTTTCTTACGGCGGAAGTTTAGCTCGTACAGAAGCTACAGGATACGGTCTTGTTTATTTCACCGTTGAAATGTTAGAAGCAGCTGGTGAAACCATTCGCGGCAAAAAAATCGTCGTTTCTGGTTCAGGTAACGTTGCGATTTATGCAATCGAAAAAGCACACGAATTGGGCGCTAAAGTAGTTGCATGTAGCGATTCTGCTGGTTTTGTTTATGACAAAGAAGGTATCAAAGTTGAAACAGTAAAACAATTAAAAGAAGTAGAACGTAAACGTATTAGCGAATACACAACCATTCATCCTTCTGCAGAATATTACGCAGGCGGCGACGTATGGTCCGTTCCATGTGATATCGCACTACCATGTGCAACTCAAAATGAAATCAACGCTGACCAAGCTCGTGCCCTTGTAAAAAATGGTGTTATCGCTGTTGCAGAAGGCGCAAACATGCCTTCTACTCTTGATGCAGTGGATATTTACCACGAAAATAAAGTTCTATTCGGTCCTGCAAAAGCTGCCAATGCTGGTGGTGTTGCCGTATCAGCACTTGAAATGGCACAAAACAGCACACGTATGAGCTGGACTTTCCAAACAGTCGACGAACATTTACAAAACATCATGAAAGATATTTATAAAAATTCAAGCAATGCTGCAAGCGAGTATGGCGCACCTGGTAACCTAGTTATCGGCGCAAATATCGCCGGATTCCTCAAAGTAGCAGACACAATGATTTCTCAAGGTATTATTTAATTCAAAAAGCCCTTCTTTCTATCCGAAAGAAGGGCTTTTTTGTTATCTCATTAATTTTCGTAAAATAAAGGAAAGTCCGAACCATAGAATCACACTAATAAAAATCGTCACAATCCAACCAAACGTATTATGTTCTAAAGGAAGTGGCATGTTCATTCCAAAGAAGCCCGTAATAATAGTAGGAACCGTCAATAAAATGGATAGCGCCGTTAAAATTTTCATCGTATCATTCAAATTATTGTTCAAAATATTATTATATGTACCTGACAATTGCTGTAAGATTTGAGAGCTCAGCCCCGTCATTTCCACCAGTTGCCTCGCTTCAATTAAAGCATCTTCAAATTGTTCCTTTTCCACTTCATTAAGCTCACGATAAATCAGATGGGCTTTCATTTGCTCCAGAAGCGCCGCATTTTGCTTAGATGCCGAAACAAAATAAACAATCCCAGTTTCCAAATCAGATAATGACAATAAATTTTTCTTCGTCGTTTTAATTTTCAATTTGTCATTAATCGTTCTTCTATCCGTATCCATTTCTTCCACATATGGAAAAAAAGCATCCATAATAAAATACAAACTACTAAATAAAAATTGAAAAATAGTTACGTCATCTGATTCTTTTAAATAACGCTTCATTTTTCGTGTAATATATTGATTGTCATTATTTGTAATTGTTATCAATTGCTTATCTTTTATTATAAAAACCATTGGTATTGTCTCATAATGGTTATCCATTTTCCTTTGATCAGGCACATTAAACACAATGACAAAAGTATTGGACTTTTGATCATATTCAAAATGCGCACGTTCATTTCTATCAATCGAATAGGCGATTACTTCATCATCAATATGATATTTTTCGTAAAAATCCGCTAGATTATCTGTACTATCTGTATCAATATTAATCCAATTATATTTGCCGTTTCCAAAAATTGTTTGAATGGACATTTTTTCATCCTACTTTCCATGAGGTCATAAAAAAAGAGAGTCTCATTTTCAGAGCATCTCTATTTCTACATAATTATAGCACAGAATCTGGGAAATTCTGTGCTACAACTATCTTAAAGGAGTGTTTATTTGAAATAAGCAATTAAGAATATTTCTATGGGGGAAGTAATTTATTTTCAATTAGCTTATTTCAAATGACAATCTCTATGGGATAAGTATATCTTACATTACTTTTATGTCTAAGTCAATACTTTTGTTACAAAAATATTTCATAAAAAGCAAAAAGGGTATTTTAACAACAATTTGTAACATTAATGCAATAATCGTGATATTTTTCTATCTTTTCTTTACTATGCTATAATTAACTAGGAAATATCTTATATATAGGAGGAATTGGCATGTCAAAAAATCAAGCAACTGCTTATATCGGTACATATACCAAAGCCGAGAGCCAAGGTATCTATCGCTTAGTAATCGACAAAACTACCGGCGAAATCAAAGAAAATAAATTAGCTGGGAAAATGGACAATCCAACATATCTTAAAATTTCAGATGACGAAAAATTCGTTTATTCTGTAGCAAAAGATGGCGATAAAGGTGGGGTTGCAGCTTTTTCTGTGGAAGAAGACGGTTCGCTTACTTTCATTAATCAAGATGTTCAAACAGGTAACCCACCATGTTACGTAGATGCCTCTCATGACGGTTCTATCGTTGTATCTGCAAACTATCACTTAGGCACAATCGTAAGCTATCCAACAGAAAACGGTGCATTAAAGTCTTCTGTCTCTACCATTCAACATACTGGTAAAAGTGTTCACGAACGCCAAGAAAAACCACACGCGCACTTTGCAGGATTCACACCAGACCAAAAATACGTTATCACATGTGACCTTGGAACAGACAAAGTAACGACTTATTCCGCTACTGCTGGCAAACTTGAAAAAGTAACTGAGCTAGACGTAAAACCTGGAAGCGGTCCTCGTAACCTAGTCTTCCATCCAAATGCTAAATATGTGTACATCATGACAGAATTAACTTCCGAAGTTATTTTTGCTGAATATGATGAAGCTACTGGCGCATTAAACGTGATTCAAACAATCGCTTCTCTTCCAGAAGGTTTTGACAAAGAAAATAAAGGTAGCGCTATCCATATTTCTCCTGATGGTCGTTTCCTATATGTGTCAAATCGTGGCCAAGATGCCATCGTTAGTTATGCAGTTGCCGAAAACGGCACACTAACACTTGCAGCAACAACACCAGTAGAAGGCGTAGGTCCACGTGACTTCGACCTGAGCTACACTGGCGAAATCTTAGTTGCAACAAACGAAAACAGCAATAACGTTACTGTTTTTGGTGTTAACAAAGAAACTGGTGCACTTACATTACTTCAAAAAGATGTAAAAGTTCCTGAACCAGTTTGTATTAAATTCGTAAAATAACTTAAAAAATCCAGAATGGCCTCAGTGCCATTCTGGATTTTTTATACTAAAACTAATTTACCTGCTTCAATGTAACTTAAATCATTCACTGTCTCAATTGTCCATTCGCCATTTTCAAATCCAAGTCTTGTAACACTTGCATTAGCTAAGTCTGGATTAATTAATGACTTATCAAAGAAAGAAATAATCGTATTAATAGCCATTCCGTGAGAAACAACTAAAACGTTGGCATTTTCCACCTGATTTTCTGCACTAACTGTATCTAAAGCATTTTTTAATCTAGCAACCATCTCATCCCAATTCTCGGACATACCAGTTTCATCAATTTTTTCTACAGTTTCCGAGATAATTTGATAACCATCATCGCCAAATTTTTCAAAAGCTTCTTCCATCGACTGGAAACCAAGATGCTCCATCACTTTTCCAAACATAATATCTTCATACTCACCTTCAAATTTACCAAAACCAAACTCACGGAAATCACGTAGTTCATTGATTTCCAAATGCGTCTGCTTGCTTTCACGTAAAATGATGCCTGCCGTTTCAATTGTTCGACCACGATCACTCGTATAAATAGCATCAAAGGGAGTTTCACGAAGGCCACGACCTAAAAATTCTGCCACTTCGATTCCTTCATTTGTTAATGGTGTATCTGACCAGCCTTGCACACGACGAGATGTATTGAACATCGTTTTGCCATGCCTAACTAAGTACACATTCAGTTTTCCTGTTGCCACTTAAACTCCCCCTTGCGCCTTTTTTCCAACTTCTACATAAAACATGTTTCCAGGTTCTTCAATCGAATATGCTCCATCTTCAAAAATAACTTTTGTCACACTGGCATTTTCAATAATTCGTAAATTTTTACTAGGATCAATCATTTCAATAATGCGATGAATAACCATACCGTGCGCTACTACTAACACATCTCCACCACCACGCTTATTAGCATCGGCAAGAATAGTATCGAGTCCCGCAGTTAGTCTTTCTTCAAAAATAACCGAGTTTTCCGTCATTCCAGTCTCGTCCATTTTGTGCACCGTATCAATGACAATATTGGAATTATTTTCAGAAGTTTTATCATAATAGCTTTCAATAGATTCAAAACCATGCGCCTTTGCTACCATTTTTAAAACAGCTTGATTATATTCTCCTTCAAATTTGCCAAAGCCAAATTCACGCATTTCAGCTAATTTTTCTAGTTTTAAATGATGGTTATCGCTTTCTTTCATGACAATTCGTGCAGTTTCGATGGCACGTCCTCGGTCACTTGCGTAAGCGGCTACAAAATTAGTCCCTTTTAAACCACGACCTAAATCATGCGCAACAAGTGCTCCTTCTTCGGTTAACGGCGAGTCAGCCCAGCCTTGTACCCGATCAAGTGTGTTTAAAATCGTCTTTCCATGTCGCGTTAAATAAATAACTACCCTGCTTGATGATTCCATGTATACACTCCTTTAAATTATCACTTCTCCCTTTAATAGTAGCAATCTTAGGAGTTAATGGCAAACTAATTTATTCCTAGCATAAAAAAACACTTCCTCCAAATAAGGAGAAAGTGCGCTTAATTCCTTTAATGAACGCCCTTCATATATTTTTTCAAGAATGGCGCGAAAATGAATAATGCTACCGCAAAAGCAATTGCTACAAAACCAGTAATACCGAAATAAGCAATTTCAGTGTCAGCATTAAATAATTGTGTTAATTGTGCGTTAAATGATTGCCCCATTGCATCTGACAAGAACCATAAGCTCATCGTTTGTGAAGCAAAAGCTTTTGGCGCTAGTTTGGTCGTCGCAGATAATCCGACTGGTGAGATAAACATTTCACCGAAAATACAGATGAAGAAACTTAGTACTAACCAAAGTGGACTTACAAGCGTTGTTGTGTTTCCGTGCAAGATACCCGGAAGCATCATAACAACGAAAGATAAACCAGCGAAGAATAGTCCAAGGGCAAATTTACGTGGTGTAGATGGTTGTCTATCACCAAGTTTCGTCCAAATCCATGCGAAAATTGGCGAAAGTGTAATAACAAACACTGGGTTAAGCGACTGGAAATTGGCCGGATTTAAGTTCATACCCCAAATAGATAAATCCGTTCTTTCTGCCGCGAAAAGCGCCAATGTGGACGAGCCTTGTTCTTCAATCATCCAAAATAGTACAGCAATTAAAAATAACGGTATGTATGCAGTTAATCGTGATTTTTCGTCCGCCTCGGTTTTCTTGCTAGTCATCATCATAATAAAGTAAGCGAGTGGAACCCCCACGCCCATCACCGTTACAGCAAGGATAATCGTATCAATTGTTAAGCTACCTGTAATTAGTGTTAAAACAGCAATTAATAATCCTATGCCTAAAACAATGCCAATTATTTTGAATGTAAGACTTTTTGCTTCTGATCTTTGAAGCGGATTTGGCGCTTTTTTGCCAGCGTCTTTTAAGTAACGTTTTCCTGTAAGAACATAAACAACAAGTGCAATTGCCATACCAACAGCTGCCACACCAAAACCAGCATGGAAACTTCCAGCATTATCAGAAACTGCCGAAACAATAGGCGGGGCAATAAATGCACCTAAGTTAATCCCCATGTAGAAGATACTAAAACCAGCATCACGACGATTATCGCCAGCTGGGTATAAATCGCCAACGACATTAGAAACATTCGGTTTAAGTAGCCCAGTTCCGAGAATTATAAATGCCATCGAACCAAATAATGCCGCTGCTCCTCCATTTGGTAAAGCTAGTACAATATGCCCCACCATAATAAGGACTCCACCGTAAAAAATGGTCTGTCGTGCCCCCAAGACACGGTCAGCGAACCATCCACCAATGACTCCTGACATAAATACTAGTGAACCATAAATAGACATAATTGCTGTTGCGGTAGACTGGCTAAACCCAAGTCCACCATCTGCTACTGCAGTATACATATAATAAAGTAATAATGCACGCATTCCGTAATAGGAGAATCGCTCCCAAAATTCGGTGTTAAATAATGTAGCTAGGCCGCGCGGATGGCCGAAAAACGTCTTTTCCTTCTTGGTACTCAAGAAATTTCGCCCTCTTTCATTTTCTATTGATTTTTATTTAAGTAAGCAAATTTCTTCTCTAATGATTTGCGCAAAAGTTTCGTTATCCATTATAAAGCATTTGTATAAATTTGACGAGATACTTCTAACGTTTGGTCGCCGCGTTCTGAAATATTCGTTAAACCGTGACGCTCTAATTGATCAACGAGTAAGTCCACTACTTCCTCGCCAAGCCCATAATCACTAAATCTAGTTCCTGCTCCTAAGCTTTCAAAGAACTCGCGTGTTTTGAGAATAGCAGCGTCTATTTTTTCTTCATCACTACCACTCTTAATCCCCCACACTCGTTCCGCATATTGCACTAATTTCTCATGCTTTTCACTGCGACGAACATTTAAAAGAGACGGGAGAACTATTGCTAACGTACGTGCATGGTCAATCCCATAAAGTGCGGTGATTTCGTGACCTAAACTGTGGCTTGCCCAATCTTGCGGAACGCCTCTGGATAATGTTCCATTGAGTGCATTTGTAGCTGACCACATAAAAGTAGCACGTGTATTATAATCATGATTATCTTCTTTGATAACATCTGGACCAATTTCGATTAAAGTTTGTAGTAGACTTTCGGCATAACGATCTTGCAGCAAAGCACCTACTGGATAAGTCATATATTGTTCCATTACATGCACATACGCGTCCATAATACCATTTGCAAGTTGACGTTTTGGAAGTGTGTATGTAAGTTCTGGATCAAGTAAAGAAAAAACAGGATAAGTATAAGCACTACCAAAGCCAAGTTTCGCTTTCTTCTCCACAAAAGTGATTACACCACCGCTATTCATTTCAGAACCAGTTGCAGGAAGTGTTAGTACTGTTCCAAAAGGAAGCGCTTTTGTAATCGGACGTTTTTCGCCAATTCCGCTACCAAAAATATCCATCGGTTCACCGTCGAACAATGCTCCCGCTGCAACGAATTTTGTTCCGTCAATCACTGACCCTCCACCGACTGCAAGTAAAAAGTCATAGTTTTCTTCTTTAACTAGTTGGATAGCTTTAATTAACGTTTCGTATGTAGGATTCGCTTCAATGCCACCAAATTCGCCTACTTCGCGTGATTTAAGAGCGGTTTTTACTTTATCTAAAGTTCCAAAACGTTCTACACTTCCACCACCATACAAAATCAATACTTTTTTATCTTGAGGAATCACTTCATTTAATTCATTAAAACGGTTTTTACCAAAAATAATATGCGTAGGGTTATAATAATCAAAGTTCAACATTTCTTTTTGCATGTTAACGTCCTTCTTTCTGTTTATAAATTTACATAGCATAGTTAATAATACACTTTTTTTAGAAAATTTAAACCTTATGCCAAAAGTTTCCATTTATATAAGTAAATTATCGTATTTTTTCCGAATTATCCCACCTGATAATAGTGATTTTCTATACAAAAGTCCTACTTTACGTTAAAATGAAAGGGAAGAAGAATGGAGTGAAGAACATGTTGATAAAAAACCTTTGTATCCCTAAAATAAATTTAACAACCGTCCCTGGAGATGCAACTTTACAAGAGGCTATCCATTTACTTGAAGAATCTGGTTATCGCTGTGTTCCTGTATTAGATGAAAAAGGTGAAAAATTCTTAGGTAATATTTATAAAATGCATATTTACAAACACGCAGCTAACGGTGGTAGTCTTAGCGACCCAGTAATGAGCTTAATTAAAAATGCGACGAAGCATATTTGCGTCAATGCATCTTTCTTTGAAGTCTTTTTTACAATCAAAGAGCTTCCATATATTGCGGTTTTAAATGAGCAAGGTAACTTTTATGGAATTTTAACGCACGGAAAATTACTTGGTTTACTCCAAGATGGCTGGAATGTGAAAACAACTAGCTATGTTCTTACGATTGCGACTGGCGAAGTTCAAGGGGCCTTAACTAAAATCACTAAAATTATCGATCGCTATTCGAGCATCTCAAGCTTGATCACTTTAGACAATCAAACGGAAGATTTCATTCGCCGCGTACTTGTTTCCTTACCAGTTGGCGTAACAGAAGATAAGAAAAACGAAATTGTTTCCCACTTAGAACGCAAAGGACTTCGTGTCGTAGAAACAGAAAAAATCGAAAAATAATAAAAACAGCTTGAAAACGAGGTAAATTCTCATTTTCAAGCTGTTTTTTCGTTAGGCTATTTTTCATTTTCCTGTTTTTTCTTTGCTGCTCGTTTGCCGACAAAGTAAGTTGCGATAATAAGAAGAATGAAAAGCAATACTCCACCTACGATATACATCCACGTGTAGTCTTTCTCCAGTCCAAGAGCTACTTTATTGGCTTTTTTTGCTTGATCAGAAGAGATAGTGAATTCTTTTGTCCACTCCCATTTATCTTCTTTGTTCTTAGCAACTAAATGCACTTTATATTTACCTGGTTTTAACTCTTGATTTTCCCAATCTACACTATAATTAAAATTGGAATTTGGCGCCATGGATAAATCTGTGCGTTTTGATTCATGTAAAACTTTTTCGCTGCCTTTCTTATATATTTTTGCATCCACGGCCAGTCCACCAACTAAGGTCGCTTTTGTATTTTGCAAATTCATTTCTACTACATTTCGGTAATTTCTGGTCGCTGGTTTAATTTGATTTAATTCTAATTCTGGCTTTACGACGGTCGTTTTTTCGGTTAATTTGACACCAATGACGTAGGCGTATTCATTTTTAATTTGGACATCGTTTTCGCTGGAGTCTTTTTCTTTATCCTCCTCTTTCTTTTCTTGAAAATGTAATCCTCCTAAAATAATACCGTCGTAGTTTTCAGCGGGCATTTGAATAGCCGCTGTCCAAATTTTGGTTTCGTTTGGCTTAAGTGTAACCTCAGAGACACTTTCCTTCACCATATCTGCAAAGGGGTATTTTAACGTTTTATCTGGTTTCGTATTTGGTATGGAATAATCCACGTAGCCCATCTCATTGGTAACGGCTGTATTGGCAACGCAATTAACGGTGATTTCTTCTTTACTCTGGTTCGTAATTTCTACATTTAAACTTTGTTTTTGCTTTGGTTTCATTTGTAAATCGAAATAGGTCACACTAGATGCCTGATTGTCAGGGAGAATTGCTTTTACGGAAAAACTACTATTTTCTGTTGCGTACGCCTGCTGTCCTGGAAAACAAAGAATAGCTAGTACACAAGCAAAGATGATAGCGCATATTTTTTTCAAGTGTCTCTTTCCTCCTAATTGCTCAATGTAAAAAGAGAAAACAACATCCAAAAATGAAGTTTTCTCTTAAAAATGTTAAACTGCTGGTGTATCGCTTAAAGTCCAAGTTAATGTACTTTGATAAGTTCCATCAGCGACAACGACGTTTTTCGGAATGGATAATTTTGGTTTGGAAGTATCTGTTGCGGACACTGCTTGGGAACCAAAGCTATCTGTCCATGTGCCCATCCCCTGGTCATCGTTAAAGTTGGTCGGTGTAGCTGTTTGCATATCTTTAGCTGCCATTACTGGAACTGCTGCGCCGCCAGTCATTGAAATTGTTACGCTATCATATCCAGTTGGCGCTTGAGCGGTAGAAGTCGCTGAACTAACAGTCGATTTGGGAATAGTTAGCTCTGCACCTGGAATCATTTTTGCTGGTGTAGAAGAATCTTTGAAAGCACTACCCGTCACGGAAAGTGTCCAACCTGTATTAGTACCACGAACATCACTAATTTGTGCATAAGGAGTTACTTTCTTAGTTACTGAAACTTCCCCTGGCAAATCTTGTTGTCCATTACCATTTGCGTCTACATAAGTAGAAATCGTATCATCCGCTGCATGTACATTTAACGCACCTGAAGATAAGCTAGAAACGTTATGCGTACCAAAATCCCAGTCAGATACGGCTAAAATCCAAAGTCCGTCTGTACCTACGGGTGGATCAGTTGGATCCGGAATAACTGGGTCTGGATCAACTGGATCTGGATTTACTGGATCCGGATCTGGCGTGGTGCTTTTATCAAATTTTACAATCCCTTTGGAATCTTTCGTTACGGAAGTGGCAGCTGAAGCAAAATCTCCAGAAAGTACTGGTGCCACAATCAAACCTAATGCTAATAAACTCGCTGTTGTTACTTTTACTGTTCTACTTGTCATTATTATTCTCCTCTTTCTGATATCCTTTTTTTGTCGTGCAGTTTCACCGGATTTCTTCCCTCACCTCCTTAAAATAGCCTTTTTTCGCGATTAAAATGAATCCAAACCCTAGTAAAACAAGATAAAAATCAGTTGTATCTCCTGTTTTCGGCAGTCTTTTTGGAGGAACTTTGGTCGGAAAAGTGCCGCTTCTGTCATCTGTTCCAGTTCTTGGTTTTCGGGGGTCATGCGTGAAAATCACTCCCGCTTTACTTGTCGCCTTATCCGTATTCGCTTTTACATAAAACGGCGAGGCGCACACAAATAAACAACAGATTAAAATGAATCCCATTTTTTTCAATTTAGATAGCTCCTTTTGTTTGATGTAGCTGATTGCTTATTATGGTCGAGGCGCATCTTCTAGTGTCCAGGTGATTTTCGACTCATAGGAATCGTTCACTAGCGCATCATTTGGCTCAATTTCCATGGATAAACTGTCTTCCAGATTGACGATGGTAGAATCATATTTTGGGTCTGTCACAGCTGATTGTTTCTTTTCGATAGGTTGATTCGTCGTATTTAAATAAATCGGACTACTGGAAGGCGATTTGCTTTGATATTTTAGCGAAGTTTGTAGTATATCGCCGCCGCTATTGGTAAATGGCGTCATCGCACCCGTTATCGTCCAGCCTTGCCGCACAGTTCGTCTATCGATCACCTCTAACTCAGCCTTTCCAGACGAACCATAGCATGTAAGTGTTTGTTTCTTATCTGAAATTGGTACGGAATCTGCATTTGCATCTATATCCATTCGAAATTCATCTGGGATTTGCAATTCCAAAAGTTCTTTTACGTGAACAATGACTGTAACAGGTATTGCATCTTGCTCATAGTAGCCACTTTTAGGTGAAGAAAGAGTTACAACATAATCTCCCGCCGTATTAAGTCTTACTTTATATATAAAGTCATCTCTTAGTGTTCCTTCACCTGTCAAAGTTGCATTTACATCTGCTCGAAATTGAGTAGCATTCACTTTATCTCCTACTAAATAGGTGTATTCTGCATCTGCGGTTATAACTGGTGGCTTATACTTAATCAGTACCGAAGTAGTGAACTCCGTATTTCCTTCTATGTTAGAAGCTTTGATAGTGACAGGGTAAAAGCCTACAGAATTCACATCTTTTAGCACCTTATCAAAATTTGTAGTAATCGTTGTTGGTTGATCTGTTATCACATTGAGATCGTTTAGAAATTGTTGTTCCGTAAGTGGTGTACCTAGCTCATAAGTAAGGCCTGAATTGTAAGACACAACTTGGGGCGGTTCAACATAAGTTAATGGCTTGTAAAACGTACCATTGTATTCAACTAGATTATTGCTACCATTAAACGGAATGTCCTCGTCCCACGAATAGGTAACTCCTGAAACCCCAGAAACCCGATTAGAGCTATACTTCGGTCTTTTGGCCATTACTTCTGCTGAATATGTAATTTTAGAAGTAATAGGATCAATAGTTGCTTTGGGATTAGTAGCAGTTATTTTAACCGGCTTGGTTATTCCAAAAACAGATGGTTGT